>CALJDK010000135.1 GCA_938023735.1 uncultured Acidimicrobiales bacterium | reverse complement strand
TTGCAGGTGCAGTGATTGCTTCGCCAGCAATGGCGTGGCTCGCTGGGCCTACCTACGCGCTCATCGCGAAGAACCGGCACCGTCTTCCCGGCTCGACCGACGCCTGCAAGCTCAACCTCTAATCCGCGACACTCGTGTCTGACACCTGTGTCGCGAAATCAAAAACCTGACACTCGTGTCTGACACCTGTGTCGCGGTGGGTTTAAACTTGACCGGAATAGTCGGGTTTGAAAGGTTGTTCATCTTGAGTATGACCACGACCACATCGCCAACACCCGCTTCGCAGGAACGCCGGATCTTCGGGTTCCCCGACACCGTGAACGAAGTATCAGCCCGACTGGTTGCCGCCGGAGTCGTGACCCTCACGTTGGTGATCTTGGTGTTCAACCAAGCCTGGCTTATCGCCGTTCTTGCCTATGGCTTTCTGGCCCGAGTGGTTTCGGGACCCACGCTCAGTCCGCTTGGTCAGTTCGTCACCAAGGTCGCCACGCCGGCCCTTGGCCTCCCCGAGCGGATCGTTGCCGGCCCACCAAAACGATTCGCCCAGAGCATCGGAGCCACCCTTTCGCTGGCCGGTGCAATCGCTCACTTTGCCTTTGGCGCCACCGGCCTCGCGATGGTTCTGGTCGCCGTCATCACCGCCGCGGCAACCCTCGAAGCGGCGTTCGGGCTGTGCCTAGGATGTAAGGCCTTCGCCCTTCTCATGAAGGCTGGCCTCATCCCCGAAGAAACCTGCGAAGCCTGCAACAACCTCGCCCTCTAGGCCCGAGCACTCCACAGTTATTTAGAGGGACTTTCGGTTAGAGGGACCTTTGGTTAGAGGGACCTTCGATTAGACCGACTTTGGTTAGAACGTCGGGTGGGAGTTGGCCCAGGTGATTAGGTCGTCGGCTGGCCAGGTGTTGATGATGTTTTCGACGGGCACGCCTAGTGCTGCTGCTTTGTCGCAGCCATAGGGTTGCCACTCGAGTTGCCCAGGGGCATGGGCATCGGTGTTGATGGAGATTTTGCAATCCCACTCGATGGCCAGTGCCAACAGCTCCTCGGGTGGGTCCTGGCGTTCGGGACGACAGTTGATTTCGACTGCGGTGTCGAATTGCGAGCAGGCGGCAAACACAATCTCTGCATTGAACTCCGACGGTGGCCGTCCGCCGCCCGAGAGCTTGCGGTTGGTGCAGTGGCCGAGAATATCGACGTGGGGGTTGGCTACCGCGGTTGCCATACGCCGGGTCATGGCGTCGGACGGCATCCGCATCTTCGAGTGCACGCTTGCCACAACAACATCGAGGCGAGCAAGAAAGTCGTCGCTGAGGTCGAGGGTTCCGTCTTCGAAGATGTCGACTTCCATGCCCGACAGAATCCGAAACGGCGCGAGCTGCTCGTTGAGCGATGCGATTTCGTCGAGCTGTTTCTGCAGACGAACCTCGTCGAGACCATGGGCCACCGTCAGGCGAGCCGAGTGGTCGGTGGCAACCAGGTACTCGTGGCCAAGAGCCATGGCTACCTCGGCCATTCGCGGCAGTTCGGCGCCACCGTCGCTCCACGTGGAATGGCTGTGGCAATCGCCGCGTAGCGCAGCCCGTAGCTCGGCGCCTACACCTGCGGTGATGGTGGTGCGTTCGTCGAGCTCGGCGAGGTAGCCATCGTCGATCCCCAGTATCGCTTCGGAGATCACCCGGCCCGAGCTGGGGCCGATGCCGTCGAGGTCGGTGAGGGTTCCCGACTGCACGCGTTGTTCGATCTCGTCGGTCCGCCCGTCGGCGATGAACGCTTCGATGATGTCGCTGGCCCGCTTGAATGCCCGCACTTTCTGAGAGGGTGCCAGCTCGCGGTCGAGCAGGTATACGGCCCGTTCGAGTGCGGGGACAGCTGACGCAACGTTCATAGTCCCACCGTACAGCTAAGCCGCATCCAGAAATCGCGGGCCGTTCTCGCCGGGTCGTTGTTCGGCAATGAGGCGTCGAACAACGTTGAGGTGCGTCTTCTTGTAGGCGGCGGTAACGGTGTTACCGGCGTAGAACCAGTGATGCCTCGACCCATCCTGGCCCTTACCGGCGGGAAAGGGCAGTGGACCCCCGAGGAGTGAGTGTCTCATCACCCTGATCGGCGGCAGCGGTGTTGTACGCGGAATCGACGCGAGCTCCCTGGCCCCAGCAAATTTTCCCTTCGGGAGCTCGACAAGTTTGAGTTCGGTCTGGCTCACAAGGACGACACCGAGTTGTTTGTGTCGAGCTGCCATGAAGAGGGCCACCGGAAGCGCCGTGATGTATAGGGCCCAAAAGACGTTGTCGAAGGTTTCGCTGGGGAGCAGCAGGAACGCAACGAGCGCCACCGCTCCAACGACGAGGATGGGTCGAAGGGCTTCTTCTAGTGGTCGTCGGCGTACCACCGGGAACGCAAAATCCAGGTCGGCCATGTCCAACTCGTCAAAGTTGGATCGGAGCGCATTGGTAAGCACATCGGATTTCGAAAGCATCGCTCCACTCAACTTCTTGTCGAGTCGGTTCTTGGTCCACGGGTTGTGCCACAGCAGCAAACTCATCACTGCGAGGAAAGCAAAGAAGACGACCTTGTCGAGCGAGAAATCACGAAGTTCGGGGGCTCGAACGGTTCCGGGTTGGTCGGGTCGGTAGGAGACCTCGAGTTCGGTGCCGACTGCGACGCTGAAGTCGCCGTCGAGTTCGGCCGTTTGAACGGTTCCGTTTGTGTCGGTGTAGATGATCTCGACCAGGTAGGGGCCGCGGTTCAGAACGACACCCGTAGCGGTTTCGCCGTTGTCGTAGGGGGTGGTCGAATACCACTCGGCGCCCTGAACGAGCAGTCCGGCGAATCCTATGAAAAGGAGGAACCCGGCAACGAATTTCATACGAGAAACAACGACCAATGGTGGGCCGACCTTGAACTGCGCCCAAGACTGCGGGCTGATAAAGCGCGTCGGTTGTTGTGTCGATCAAACCGGGGATGACTGAAACCCCGTATCCGCGAATCGAGGCGGCTCCCGCGCCACCAAAGTCGTCGCGCCAGTACGACCTCGATCTGTTCCGGTTTGTTGCCGCTTTGGCGGTAGTGGCCTACCACTTTACGTTCCGCGGTGTGGCCGTTGGCGATGGCGCCATGGTGACCCACTTCGATGCGATCGGTGAGGTATCTCGCTACGGCTATTTGGGCGTCAACTTCTTCTTCATGATCAGCGGCTACGTCATTTTGATGAGCGCGCTCAACCGGTCGGTTCCCGAGTTCTTCGTATCGCGGGTTGCCCGGCTGTACCCCGCGTTCTGGGCCGGCCTGGCCATCACCACACTGTTCACGCTGGTGCTTGGCGGCTACGGCATCTTCACGGTGAACCTTCGCCAGTTTCTCGCCAACGTGACCATGGCGCCCAACGCCCTTGGCCAACCGCATATCGACTCGGCCTACTGGTCGCTGTTTGTGGAGCTACGTTTCTACGCGATCATCGCCCTGCTGATGGCCACCAGGTTGCTGCGGCGCATCGACGCCGTGCTGGCGGCATGGACCTTGGTGATGGTGGTGATCTCGGCGCTCGGCACCCGAATCTCGTTCTCGATGATCACGCTGCTCGACAACCTGGTGTTCCCCACCTATGCCCACTACTTCATTGCGGGTGCGCTGTTCTTCCTCATCAAGTCTCGGGGCATTACCGCAACTCGCGTGTTCCTGCTCGGGGCCAACGGGTTGCTGGCACTGCGATGGGCCCGAATCGAAGCCCGACGCCTCGGGCGTATCCTCGAGATCGACTACTCGATGGCGATCACCATTGGTCTTGTGGCGCTGTTCTTCGCGATCTTCGCCGCAGTGGCGTTTAACCTCACCGGCTGGCTTCAGCGGCCGGTGTTCCTCCAGTTCGGTGCGCTTACCTACACGCTCTACGTGGTTCACCAGCACGTTGGCTACCTGCTGATGAATGAGCTCGATGGCCGGGTCAACCGGTTCATTGCGCTGGCGATGGTATCTGCCACCGTAATGGCGATGGCCGTCATCTTGAACAAACTGGTCGAAGAACCCGCTGGCCGATGGCTTCGCAAACGACTCACTGCACTGCTGGTGCGCCAAAAGCCGCCATCGGACCAACCGGGGGCAACGGGTCATCCGGTGGCCCGCAGCGAGGATCCTGCCGCTGCCTGACTAACCTTGGCGGGCTATGGAACGCTTCGGGTTCGTCGGTCTCCCAAACGCCGGCAAGTCATCTCTCTATAACGCTCTTACGGGTGGCGGTGCGCTCGCTGCGCCCTATGCCTTTGCCACCACCGACCCCAACGTCGGCGTCGCCAAGATCTTCGATGACCGCCTCGACAAGCTGGCCGAAATGTCTGCCTCGAAGTCGGTTGTCCACGCAAGCGTGCAGTTCAACGACATCGGCGGATTGGTCGAGGGTGCACACTCGGGCGAAGGTCTGGGCAATATGTTCCTGGCCGGAATTCGCGAGGTCGACGCAATCGTCTTTGTGCTTCGGGCCTTCCTTGACCCCGATGTTCCCGGCCCCACCGATCCGCTCGAACACCTGAGGGTTCTCGAAATCGAACTGAGCCTCGCCGATCTCGATTCGGTCGAAAAGCAGCTCGATCGCAAGACCCGTCAGGCCAAGGGCGACAAGTCGCTGCTCGAAGATGTTCGGCTGCTCACGATGGCCAAGGAGACCCTTGAGGACGGCGTACCTCTGTACCGAAGCGACATGAAGGCCGACGACCACGAAGCACTGAAGCCGTTCTTCCTGCTCACGAATAAGCCGGTGCTTGCCGTGGTGAATATCGACGAAGAACAGCTCGATCAGGTGGAGGAAATCATCGATCCGGTTCGCAAAGAACTCGATGTGGCCGAAGTGTTTGGTGCCTGCATTCAGCTCGAAGCCGAAGCGGCGCTGCTACCCGCCGACGAGCGCACCGAAATGCTCGAAGGGCTTGGCCTGGGTGAAGGCGCCTTGCCTCGTTTTGTGCGCTCGGCGTATCACGTGCTCGGGCTTCGCACGTACTTCACCACTGGCGAGAAAGAGTCGCGTGCCTGGACATTCCGCGCTGGCAGCAGTGCACCTCAGGCGGCAGGCGTTATCCATACCGATTTCGAGCGCGGGTTTATTCGGGCCGAAACCATCCAGTGGGATGAGCTGCTCGAACTGGGGTCGCATGCCGCCGCCCGCGATGTTGGCAAGATCCGCAGCGAAGGCAAGGACTACGAAGTTCAGGACGGCGACGTCCTCGAGTTCCGGTTTAACGTTTAGGGGCTCGATGACCAGCCTGCTCGTCGACGGCCAAAGGGTCGCCTCGCTAGAGATCGCCGACGGGTTTTGGTCGCGTCTCAAGGGGCTGATGGGCCGGTCGTCGTTTGCGGGCGCGTTGTTAATCAGGTCTCGGGTGCCGGTTCGTTCGGTGCACACATTCGGGATGAAGATTCCTATCGACGTGGCGTTTTGTACGGGAGATCTTCGGGTCGTCGAGGTAGTGACCATGCGTCCAAACCGTGGCCCGATTGGCGCTGGGGATGCGACGGTGACGCAGGTGCTCGAGGCCGAGGCCGGTTCGTTTGCTCGGTGGGGAATCGTTCCTCAGCGTTCGCAGCTGGCTATCGACACGACGCCCGAGGCCGGGCAATGAGCGGTCGCCTGGTGCTTGTAGGAACTCCGATCGGCAATCTGGGCGACCTGTCGCCTCGAGCCATTGAGCTGCTGGGTTCATGCGATGCAATCGCCTGCGAAGACACTCGACGAACCGGTCGGCTTTTGCAGTTGGTAGGGGTGGAGAAGCGGCCGCTAATCACCGTGAATGACCACACCGAGTACGACCAGCGCGGTCCGCTTCTCGATCGCGTGTCGGCGGGCGAGACGATTGTGTTGGTGAGCGATGCCGGGATGCCCGGCATCTCTGACCCGGGTGAACGGTTGGTCGCAGCTGCGGCCGAACGTGGACTTCCTATTGAGGTGGTGCCGGGTCCGACCGCTATGACCTCGGCGCTGGTGCTGAGCGGACTTCCGGGTGCCCGGTTTTGTTTCGAAGGATTCTTGCCGCGCAAGGGGAAGGAGCGCACCGAGCGTCTCGCTGCGGTTGCCGGCGAGTACCGGACATCGGTGCTCTATGAGGCACCGCACCGGTTGGTTCGGACGCTCGAAGACTTGCGGGCAGCCTGCGGCGGGACCCGGCGGGTTGCCTTGGCGCGCGAGCTCACCAAGATGCACGAGGAAGTGTTTCGCGGATCGCTCGACGAGGCGCTGGTGTGGGGCGCCGACCATGAGATTGGCGAATTCGTGGTGGTCCTCGAAGGGGCCGAGCCGGCTGCCGATGCAACCGATGAGCAGCTGGTCGAAGCGTTGAAGGCGGAGCTAGCCGAGGGCCGGTCGGGCCGCGATGCGGTCGATGCGGTTGCCGACTCGTTTGGCGCAGCGCGTCGGCGGGTTTATCAGTTGATGCTTTCGATCAACTAGCCGGTGACTTCGGAGGCCACCTGGCTGAAGTTGTTGTTGACCGATCCGCCAAACAGGGCGACCGATGCAATGACCACGACGGCAATGAGGGCGATGAGCAGGGAATACTCGACCAGCGATGCTCCCCGGTCGGTGGACACGTGGCGACGTATCCACGACGAGAGTGTGGCGAGTGGCCCTGAGAGTGAAGTGAATTGGTGCATCGATCTTTCTCCGACCGCCTGGTGCGAGTGATTCCCGTAGGGAAACCGTTGGGGATTTGCTTACTATCGTCTTTCTATCGGCGGGTCATTCGGACAAGCGGAGTCGATACCCCTGTATTTGGGCCGAAATGCCCGTATTGTCATGCCGATTGGCGTGAAAAGTGCCCTCTTTGGGCAGTTTTGCGGGCTAGCACCCCGGGTATCTCGCCGTATCCCCGACCGTGTCACACCCCATCTTTATGGTGGAGTCATGGTTCTTCTTCTCCTCATCGCCGTACTTTCCGTCCTCGTCCTGGCCCTTCTTGTGTGGTTCATCATCGAGCGCGCCACCGCACGGGCGTCAGCAGCTTCCGCCCTCGCCGCGGCCGAGGCTGCGCAAGTGGCTCAAGCCGATGCCGACCGTCAGCGCGACGAAGTTGTCGATGCTGCGGTTGCTGCAGCGGTCGGGCAGCTCACCGTCACCAATGAAGCCCAGGTGGCTTCCACGGTCGAACGGGCGCTTGCGATAGCCAGCGATTCCTTTGCCACCCACCTCGAGGGCGGTCAGCGCGAGATGGCGGTCCGCACCGAAACATTCGACCAGAAGATCAACGGCATCGTCGAAACCCTCGACAAGAAGCTGTCGGCGGTCGATCAGGTTGTCGGACAAAAGGTCGATGGGATGCAGAACTCGGTCGGCGAGAGCGTTGGCGGAATGTCCAAGCTCATGGGTGAGCAGGTCGGCAACATGAAGGGCGAGCTCGCTGCACTGCGCAAACTCGTCGCCTCGCTCCAGAACGAGCGGGCCGAGCAGCATGGCCTCCTGGTCGAGCGCCTCGAATCCACCGCACGCGATCAGCAGGCTCTGGCAGAAACCACCGGCCAGCTTCGGCATGCGCTTGCCAGTCCCAAGTCGCGCGGCCAGTGGGGCGAGCGTATGGCCGACGATGTGTTGCGCGCCGCCGGATTTATCGAGGGCATCAACTACCGCAAACAAACCAAGCTCGATGGTGGCACCACCCCCGACTTCACCTTTCTTCTTCCCAGCGACCAACTGCTGCACATGGACGTGAAGTTCCCCATCGACAACTACCTGCGTTTCCTCGAAGCCGAAACCGACGACGACCGGGCGCTGGCCGCCAAAACGTTCACTCGCGACGTGCGAGCCCGCATCAAAGAGCTCCAGCCACGCGACTACAGCAACGCTGACTCCACGGTTGGCTACGTGTTGCTCTTCATCCCCAACGAATCCGTCTACGGGTTCATCCACGAAAACGATGGCGGATTGCTCGACTATGCGCTCAGCCAAAGCGTGGTCCTTTGTTCGCCGACCACCCTGTTCGCGACCCTGGGCGTTATTCGTCAGGCCATCGATAGTTTCATGGTCGAAAAGACTTCGGCTGAGATCTTGCAGGTGCTCGGTTCGTTCACCGACGAGTGGGCCAAGTTCAGTACCGCACTCGACAAGGTCGGGAAGCAGTTGGGTACGGTCAACAAGTCCTTCGATGACCTTGCCGGCACCCGGCGCCGAGTTCTGGTCAAGAAACTCGACGAGGTCGACCAGGTTCGCGCCCAAGCAGGAATCGACGATGTGTTCGATCTTCACTCCAGCGATGTGCTCGACGAGCCCCACACGGCAACCCTGCGCGAGGTTCCTACCGAGCAGATGGGTTTCGACGATGCGGGCTTCGAGCCGCTCAAACTTGATGCTGTCCGGTCCGAGTCCGACAATGACGAACCGAGCTTCCGCGACGTCGGCTGAGCGTTCAAGCCGTTAGCCTTGCAGCGTGTCCAGCGCTGAGACTTCCGGTTCCAAGTTCGTCATTACGACGCCTATCTATTACGTCAACGACGTGCCCCATGTGGGGCATGCGTATACAACACTCAACGCCGATGCTGTTGCGCGGTGGCATCGGTTGTTGGGTGACGATGTCTTCTTTCTCACCGGCACCGACGAGCATGGTCTCAAGGTGCAGCGGGCGGCCGAGGAGGCCGGACTCGAGCCTCTCGATCACGCCACCCGAACCAGCGAGCGTTTCGCGAGTACGTGGGAACTGCTCAACATCTCCAACGACGACTTCATTCGCACCACCGAACCTCGGCACCACGCTGCGGTGCAGGCGTTGCTTCAGAAGGCGTACGACAACGGCTATATCTATGCCGATACCTACGAGGGCGACTACTGCGTTTCCTGTGAGGCGTATTACGTCGAGGACGACCTGGTCGACGGCAACTGCCCGATTCATAAGCGGCCGGTCGAGCACATGGTCGAGGACAACTACTTCTTCAAGCTGTCGGCCTTTACCGACCAGCTCACCGAGTGGCTCGAACAGCCCGAGAGCGCGGGCCACAGCATTCGTCCCGCCGGCTACCGCAACGAGGCGCTCGGCATCGTGCGTCAGGGTCTCGACGACGTATCGATCACCCGGACCTCGATCTCGTGGGGCGTTCCGGTTCCGTGGGACACCGACCACGTTTTCTACGTGTGGTACGACGCGCTCATCAACTACGCAACGGCGGTTGGCTTCGGCGCCGATCAGCAGCGCTTCGACCAGTGGTGGCCGTCGACCCACCATGTGTTGGGCAAAGACATTCTGCGGTTCCATGGCGTGTACTGGCCAGCGATGCTGATGGCGGCCGGTATCGACCCGCTCCCGCAACTTCACGTGCATGGCTTTCTTCTTTTGGGCGGCGAGAAGATGAGCAAGACGGGTGGCCTCACTGCCATCACCCCTGCCGAGCTGGTGGATGACTTTGGTGTCGACGGGTTCCGGTACGCGATGTTGCGGAATCATTCGTTTGGCCCCGATAGCGACTTCAGCTTTGAGGGCATCGTCGAAGCCTTCAATACCGACTTAGCAAACACCTACGGCAACCTGGTTTCGCGGGTGGCGACGGTGGTGGGCAAGAACTGCGGCGGTGTGGGGCCGGCCCCCGAGCCTGGGGCGTCGCTCGGCGAGGCTGCGGCTACCGCATACGCCGAGGCGGCAGCAGCTTGGGATTCGGTGCAGCCATCGGCAGCGCTCGATGCCACGTGGCGCTTGCTGCGCGAAACCAACGAGTACCTGGCCGAGATGGAGCCCTGGAAGATGGACCCGGGACCCGAGGTCGATGCGGTTATGGGCAATGCGCTCGAGGTGATTCGCATCGCGTCGATCATGGCCAGTCCGGCAATCCCTGAGGCGGTCGAGATTGCCTGGAAGCGGATCGGGCTCGACGGTCAAGCGTGCCAGCAGCGCCTTCCTGAAGCTGCCGTTTGGGGTGCGTATCCGGGCGGACTTTCGGTAGAGGTTGGCGACCCCATGTTTCCTCGCTTTAAGCCGTCATCATGAATAACTCGCTCGAGTGGATCGACAACCATTGTCATCTCGACGAAGAAACGGTCGACGACACGCTGGTCGCCGCAGCTGAGGCTGGCGTTTCCACTCTCGTGACCGTCGGGTGCGACTTGGCAACTACACGTGAGTGCATTTCGTTCGCCGAGCGTTTCGACAACGTGTGGGCGACCGCCGGCGTGCACCCGCACGAAGCCAAACACGGCTGCGATGGCATCGAGGCGTTACTGCAGCACCCCAAGGTGATGGCGGTCGGCGAGGCCGGCTTCGATTTTCACTACAACCATTCGGCTGCCGATGAGCAGAAGTTGGCCTTCGCCACCCAGATTGGTTTGGCCAACAGCCACGATCTTCCGCTGGTCATTCACACCCGTGAGGCGTGGGACGAAACGTTCGAACTGCTCGACGCCGAAGGGGTCCCGCGGCGCACGGTGTTTCACTGCTTTACCGGTGGTGCGGCCGAGGCGGCCGAGTGTGTGGCGCGCGGCGCGATGATCTCCATCAGTGGCATCGTGACCTTCAAGAGCGCCACTGACATTCAGGAAGCGGTTGAAGCGACGCCTCTCGATTGGTTGATGGTGGAGACCGACTCGCCCTACCTTGCCCCGGTGCCTCATCGCGGCAAGCCAAACCAGCCAGCCAATGTTGCGCTTGTGGGTGCGAAGGTGGCCGACCTCAAAGGGATCGACGTCGCCACGGTTGCGGTTGCCACCACACAGACAGCGAAAGCCTTCTACGGGATCTCCTCGGTGGAGGACTGAGCCGCTACGGGCCTTGGGCCGGACAGCCCTCGGTGGTTGGATCGCAGAAGAACCTGGTCTGGAGCAGCTCGCCTGGGAACATGTCGATCGTCAACACCCAGCCTCGCTCGACCAGCACCGCAGCCTGAGCCGACGAAACGAGCTCGACGTCGTCCACCGGCGCGATCCGAACGATTTCGGCTTTCAGTTCTGAGGCCGGCGTTCCGAACGAGGCGAACTCGGTAAGGGTAACGGCCTCAAAAACCTCGGGTGCTGCAGTCGTCGTCGTTGTGGTGGTTGGGGGCACGGTGGTTGGGGGAACGGTGGTTGGGGGCACTGTGGTTGGAGGAACTGTGGTCGTGGTCGGGGTGCCGTTTTCACCGACCCCGTCTGGGAGGACGAACGCCGGTTGTTCATCGGGACTCTCGGGGACCTCACCTTCGTCGGGCTCGCTCGGTGTGGCGGGTTCGACGGGTGACACGGGTTCGGTTGGCGTCGCTGGTTCTGCAGGAAGGGCGGGTTCTGCGGGCCGGGTGGGTTCCGGTATGACCGAACCAGATCCGTCGATTTCGTAGGAGCTGTCCCATCGCTCTTCGATTTCGTCAATCAGGTCGATGGGATGGTCGGCGAGAAGGAGATAACCCGTCGAAAGTGCGGCGGCGGCCATGCCATCTTTGGCAATCAAGGCTTCTGGACTGGTGCTAGCCGGTACGACGAGACCGTCCGGGTCGTCGATCCAGGCGGCAACCTCAGAGCGTTCGGTTCGGCTGCTGAGATCAAAGAGAGGTTCGACGATTGACGGAACAACCGCAACGAACCACCGTTCACCAACCCGCTGCGTGCGAAGGGTGACCTGGTTGAGGAGGCCGCCGACGGCGATCCCAGTCTCATCGTTGAAGCTCTGCACCTCGGTCTGGTCGATAATGCAGATGCCCCCTGCTGGGCCAAACGAGCGCAGGACCGGGCAGTCTGCTTCAAGATCGAAGAGGAAGGAGCTGTATGAATCTTCCAACGTGACGGCCAGGTCGTCGATCGACACCGATGCGCTGTCGGTGTCGTCAGCGTCGACCACCGACGTCAGTTCGATCCGGTCGATCGAGATTGATCTGGGTTCGCCCATGTGGCGGTTAATCTCGTCCTGCGCCCAGTCTCCGAAGAGGTTGAAGTAGTCGTACGCAACCGCGGCTTCCGAAGGGTCGAACGAGGTCAGGATCTGCCGTGCGTCGCGCGCCGCAATGGCGTTGGCCAGGTTTGCCACCGCCTCTTCGGGCGTTGCTCCTCCGACGGGAGTCGGACCGCCGCCAATAGCTGGCAGCTCTCGGTAGCCTTCGTCTTTCCGCTTTGCCTCGGCTGCCGAATAGGCGAGGCTCACAAACCATTTTCCATCGCGTTGAACGGTGACGACGCCGAGGTCGTCGAACTCCACGTCGACATCGGCCCAGGAATGCGAGCCCACAAGAGCGTCGGTGATTTCACGCAGATCGAGGGTGTCGGCGAGTTCTTCGGTGTCGGCCCGATCGGTAAGCAGAGGCCCGTAGGGCACGGCGGTGTAGTCGCCGTTCATGAGCCACGTTCCCGACATGCTGACTCGGTTCATATCGCTACCAAATGGCTGCGATGTGTAGGTCGTGTCGACAAACGAGAGCGAGAGTCCGGCGATGGATCCGAGGTCAAACTCTTCGGCAACGAGGCCTAGTCGTTGCATCTCAGAGATGACATCGAATGCCGGGTCCGAGAAGTTGCGACGCTCGACGGGGTCGATGATTTCGGCCACACCGAGGAAATCTGAGGCTTCAAGCGAAGCCACCATCGCCTGAACTGCTTCTTCCGGAGTTGCAGCCCCTCCGGCTTGCTCGGCGTCGCCGAGTTGTCGGACGCCGATCATCGCGCCGGCAGCGACGATGATCAACGCCAGCACAGCGCTCAGTACTGGTCGGAGCTGTTTGCTCGGACCAGCGGTCTTTATCTCGATCTCAACTGGTTCGTCGTCGCCTGCCATCTTTCAGGTTTCGACCTGGTCAACTCACTGCTTGAGGAGTATTGATCGACCCGGTTGAAGTTGGGTTGGACAAGCGTCGTTTGCCTGTGTTCGTGTCGCCACTCAGAGTGGTGACCGGATTGCGTTGGTTGAGAAGGAGGCCCTAACGTCTACACGTCTCGAGGGAACGTCTCTCAGGGAAGAAGCCGAAAGGTACGGAGCTCTGGAGTCCAAGACACCAGAACGATGGAGAGTCGCGCTGGCCGTTCTGGTCGCGTTGATTGCCCTTCCGGTTTTGCTTCTCGACTACCAGTCGGGCGCCAACGCGGACGACGATTCAGTGACCCTCAGCCTCGATGAATCGGGCGAGTTAGTAACCGATGACCCCGATGGCGAAGATCCAGCGGCAACCACAACCTCGTCCACCATCGTTGCGGACGCCACGCAAGCCACTGACGTACCGACCACGGTGCCTGACACTGCGGTACCCACAACCGTTGCTCCAACCACGGCTGCTCCATCCTCGACGGCTACACCGACAACAACGGAACCTCAAGCGCCAACCTCAACGGCTCCGCCGGCTACCGATCCGCCCAGCACACAGCCACCTGAAACCACTCCGCCCGCCACCGTTCCCGATGGCACGCAGCCTCCTGAAACAGTGCCACCCCAAACAGTGCCTTCCGAAACAGTGCCGCCTGGGACGACACCTCCGGATACAACTCCTCCGGAAACAGTTCCTCCCGAAACAACTCCTCCGGAAACAGTGCCACCCGATACGACGCCACCGGAGACCACGGTCCCTGCTGTTGGCGCAGTCACGCCGGTTCCCGCCGAGCCCGGCGACCCGACCCCCGACCAGTGGTGGACCCTTCGCCAATGCGAGTCCACCAACAACTACAGCGCCATTAGCGCAAGTGGGAAGTTCCGTGGGGCGTATCAATTCAGCCAAGCAACGTGGAACTGGGTAGCCGACAACTTCCACCCAGAACTCTCCGGTGTCGACCCCGCGGCGGCGATCCCGGCAAACCAAGACGCCATGGCTCTTGCCCTTACCCGTATGCAGTCGCCGGGAAACGCCTGGCCGAAGTGCTCACGGACTGCGGGCATCGCCTGACTCATTCGCCGACTGAGGTCGCCGAACTTCTGGACCGCTATGGCCTAGCGCCCAAGAAGTCAAAGGGTCAGAACTTTGTGGCCGACCCCAACACGGTGCGACGTATAGCTCGACTCGCCCAGGTTGGCGAGGGGGACCACGTGGTCGAGATCGGCCCGGGTGTTGGGTCGCTTACGCTCGCACTGCTCGAAACTGGAGCAACGGTAACGGCGGTCGAGGTTGATGCGGGAATGTTAGGCCCGCTGGCCGAGGTTGCGCCCGGAGCTCGGGTTGTCGAGGCCGACGCAATGGCCGCCGATTGGCCGTCGATTCTCAACGGCACGCCACACGCTCTCGTGGCCAACCTTCCTTACAACATCGCCACGCCGCTTATCGCCGATTTGCTCGACCAGGTGCCCCTCATCACCCGCATGTTGGTGATGGTGCAGCTTGAAGTGGGGGAGCGGTTGGCGGCCGAGCCCGGTAGCAAGACCTATGGAATTCCGTCGGTGAAGGTGGCGCATTGGGCTACGGCATCGCTGGTAGGCAAGGTGCCGCCCTCGGTGTTTATCCCCCAACCCCGGGTCGATTCGGCGTTGGTCGAAATCATCCGCCGACCCGGCGGCCCAGCAACCGCCGCCAACCCCGAACGGCTCTTCGGTTTGGTGCGGGCTGGGTTTGGACAGCGTCGCAAGATGCTCCGGAAATCTCTGGGCGGAGTGCTCAACCCCGACGCGTTCGAAAAAGCCGGCGTTGCTCCCGAATCGCGGCCCGAGCAACTGTCGGTCGAGCAGTGGGGCGCGTTGGCGCTTGCCGACCCGCACGTCTGACACCTTCACGCGTGTGCCTATCCTTAGGCCCGTGATTGAGATTCTGGCCCCGGCAAAGCTCACCGTGTCGCTCGAAATGGTGGGCCTCCGCGACGACGGCTATCACCTCATCGATGCCGAAATGGTGTCGCTCGACCTGCACGACCGGCTCGAGGTAGACCCCGACGGCCAAGGCATCGAGATTCTCAATGCGCCCGACGTCGAACTTGGTCCCGACAACTTGGTAGCCAAGGCGCTCACGCTCGCGGGACGAACCGCTGGTGTGCTCATCGACAAGGCCATACCTCCGGGCGCGGGTCTTGGCGGCGGGTCCTCTGACGCAGCAGCTATTCTTCGGTGGGCCGGATTCGAGGATGAAGAGCGGGCGGCCACGATTGGTGCCGATGTTGCGTTTTGTCTTCATGGCGGCCGCGGTCGAGTGACCGGAATCGGCGAGTCGATCGATGCTCTTTCTTACGAAGAGCGCACCTACACCCTGCTTACGCCACCGTTTGGTTGCTCAACACCAGCGGTGTATCGAGCGTGGGATGACATGGGTGGCCCGAAGGGCGACAATGGCAACGACCTCGAGCCAGCAGCATTAGCTGTGGCACCCGACTTGGTCGAGTACCGCGATTATCTGGCCGAAGTTTCCGGACAGCGGCCGCGACTCGCTGGAAGCGGAAGTACGTGGTTTGTTGAAGGAGCCTTCTCGGGCGACCGCTGCGTGGTGGCAAAAACGGTGCCCCGCAGGTGGGGAATGCCTAGTTAGCGTCCGCGCTGGCGCTGAGCACGAGTGCGCTTCAGCATCTTTTTGTGCTTCTTCTTCCGCATGCGCTTACGGCGCTTCTTTACGAGGGATCCCATAGACCCCAAATCTACTGGGTTGCGATGGCTCTGCCCTTACCAGGGTGACAAGAAACATCATTTTCAGCACAGCTTGGCCAGCAACAGACGAGTATCGTGAATCCCACCTTGGCCGGTAGTTCAATTGGTGGAACGCCAGATTTTGATTCTGGAGGTCGTGGGTTCGATCCCCACCCGGCCAACTATGCATACGGCCAGCTCAGGACTTCTTTCGAGCTCCTTAGCTGGTGCGCCGACGGGGCAAAGTCAAAGCCTGTGGTCACATGAGTGGTCGAATACGTTTCAAATCAATGACCGACCGCTGCGCTGTTTGCCCTTAGGAGCCAGATGAGTCAAAAGGAAGAGGTTTTACCGGGAGCGTCTTGTGACCCGATAGATGGCGCTCTGTGTGGTGAGCAAGGGGCTATCGTGTCCGCCGTCGCTTACCTTGACGCCCACTATCAACTTGATCCGGACTCGTGCAACAAGCAGGTCGTTGTTCCGTGGAT
>CALJDK010000134.1 GCA_938023735.1 uncultured Acidimicrobiales bacterium | reverse complement strand
TTTGGCCGATTTGGATACCTGTGACTGATCCACGGGTGGTTGTTTTCAGCCAGCGCGGCCTGCGCCCAAAAGTTTCTCGATGTAGCGGCTTCGAGTTCGAAGACGTCCTTGCGTCGATTTCTAACGCGCAGATCGTGTCGCCGACCCACAATCGCTTCACCCCGCTCGCCGAGCCGCTGGTGAATCGGTTCAACAAGCGGTTCTCCTTTGGGTCGAAAGTCGATGCGCCGTTTGGGTGTGCGACTATTTCGGCCCAGCATGACCTGTTGTTTGCGCTGTTTCAGTTGCCCTCCGATCTCGTTGCGTTGTCGGCCCTGCGAGATGCCACGAACTTTGTCCACAAAGTCTGTTTCATCGAAGAAATGTGGGCTGCCGATCTTGATCGTTGGCGCGGCCATGTCGAGCGTCTCAACGAGTTTGACCATGTCTTTCTCGCATCGGCTGGCACGGTGGCTGCACTTCAGGAACGGCTCGACGTTCCCGTGTCGTACTTGCCGTTCGGCGTCGACTCGTTGCGGTTTGCGCCGGCCGACCCGGCCGCCGACCGCCCCATTGTTGTGAACAATATTGGCCGCCGGTCGGCGATCACCCATGGTGCGCTCCGAGACTGGAGCCGACGCACGGGCAGCATGTACTACTTCGACACGTTCACCCCGGGTTACGTCTATGACTTTCGCGAACACCGCGAGGTTTTGGCGTCGATCAATCAGGCCAGCAAGTACGTCATCACCAACCGCGGCGTTGGAGCGAACCCCGATCGCACCAACTTCCAGGATGAGCTCAGTTTCAAGTTCTTTGAAGCCGTAGCGTCGGGTTGCATCCTCATCGGAGAGCCTCCGACGATTCCCGAATTCGAGAAACTCTTCGACTGGGACGACGCTCATATTGCTGCCCCATTTGATTGTCCCGACATCGGAGCGATCATCGAAGAGCTTGAAGATGACCCCGAACGTTGTCACCGGGCTCGAATCAAGAACCTGCGAGCGGGCTTCGAACGCCACGATGCCCTGTACCGGGTCGAGGACGTTTTCGCCTCGCTTGAGATAGAACTGGGCGACAAGGCAGCTGACCGTCGCGCCGAGCTGCAAACACGCGCTGACTCGCTGTAGTCATACCTAACGTCATCTTGCGCCGAAGAGGCCCTATGCTTTGGCGATAGTGGTGTCCACCAACTTTGAGCCAGCGATGAATCAGTACGAAACGCTGCAAGCGATGGGCGAGCAGGCGTACGCCCGGAGTGCCGCGCTCGGTGGCACAAACGCGCCTGACGCCTTTCGTGTGGTCGATATTGGGGCAGGCCGCGGCGCCGCCGAGTATTCGCCCGTCTTTGCCGACCTCGCCACCCACTATGTCGGGGTCGACCTCGACGACGACATCCTCAACAATCCATGGGTCGACGAGCAGGTCCACAGCTCGGCCGAGGACTTTGCCCGAAGCCATCAGCGCGCCGTCGCCGACGGCACCGCCGAGCCGTTCGATCTGGCCACTGCGATCTATGTCTGGGAGCACCACCGCGAGCCGGTCAAGCTGCTCCGAGCCATCCATGCTGTCCTCGGCGACGACGGGCAAGCGATCCTTATCACCCCGAACGGGTTACATCCCTTCGGCTTGGCCTCGAAGGCCTTGGCAAAGCTTGATCTCACCGACGCCGTGCTCCGACGTCTGCGACCCGACGAGATCGACGATTACCACTTCCACGTTGAAGCCACCCGCAACACCATCTGGGGCGTTCGCAAGTGCGCCGGAGAAGCAGGCTTTGCCGGGGTCGACATCGACCTCCACGACGATCCTGGCGTGTTTCAACCCTATCTCCCCGAACGATGGCGGGGTTTGCCAGTGGCCTACAGCAAAGCCATAGCGGCCACGCGGCTCAGGGCGTTGTCCGGCACGCTCATCATTACGTTGCAAAAGGGCGAGTCATCGTCGGCTGGTTGGCGAAAGCCAACCATCCAGCTCTAAACGCGCCTGGCGAATTCCAACGGGCGGGGAGCCTCTACAGGTTCTTGAGGCGCTGAGCGATGTAGCTCACCGGGTTACCCACACGATCCTTGTTGGCCGCAAAGCTGCGACCCAGAGCAAGAGGGAACGTGCCGTATCCCATGATGCGGCCCGCGACCGACGGTTCAACGGGTTCAAGGCGGTAGCCGGCTTCGACCATCTTGGTCTTGGCAACCGATTGAATAAGCGCGATCTCGGTGTCGTCGAGGCGCTTCTTCCATCGGGCGACCGCTTCGGTCGAGATACCATGCGCGTTGTTGAATCCCGAGAATGAACTGTTGCTCATGGCCACGTTCATCATGTCCTTGCTGAAGCTCAGGCCGAGCCAGTCGCAAAGTTCGCGAGCCTGTGGTTCGGGGTCAGCGACGAGGTCTTCGTACTTTTGAATGTAGACCCGGTCGGGTCCGAACTCTTTTGCTGCGCCGAGCATCGAGCCGGCTTGGCCTCGCCATAGCGTGGCCAGGATGAGCGGATGGTACGAGCGGCGGGCCCGGAGCATTTCGTCTTCGAGGATCACGGCATGGTCGGGGTCGGTTTCCAGGTCGAAGCCGCCCTGGTTCTGCCAGTCGCGATACGACGCGGTGACGGCGCGCGGATCTCGCATCATGCCGACGATGCGAGCATCGGGATACCGCTCGAGAATTTCGGCGATGCGAAAGACGTGACGCGGGGTCTTCTCACCAAAGATGGTGACGCTGTCGTCTTTGGCTGACATTCGCACGTACGCCTCGAAGTACGCATCGGGGGTGCCACCGAGTTCGTCGGCCACGGCCTCGAGGTCATCTCGGTGCATCCAGCCCTTTTCGGCCTCGCCGCCATGGCCGAACGGGCGATGGGTTTGGGCGAGGAAGTAGTTCTGGACTCGGCGCAGATCAGCACCGACAAGTTTCTTGCGGGCCGGCGCTTCAAAGGTGGTACGAAGGTCGTCGAAGTAGTGCGTTTCGGGAGCGATGCTTACGGTGCTGTGGCCAGTAAGCAGTTCACGCATCATGTCGGTTCCCGAACGGGATGGTCCGACAACAAAAATTGGCTTGTCCATAGTGGATTGTTCGACCTTCAGATGTTGGAGCTTGAGAAATTAGGCAGCTGCGGATGTTTCGGGTACCGGTTCTGGGGCTTCGGCTGCGGGCGGCGCCGACCGACGGGCGCGGATCTTGTCGATCTTTGTTTTGATGGCCGGCTCGGTGTAAGCCAGCGACAGGAGAGCGGCGATTGCGGTGAGCGAACCCACGACGAACATACGGATGAGGAAATGGGCTCCGATGCCGTCGAGCACCCAGGTCGACGCCAGGCCCACGAACAAGACCACGAGCGCCGAGAACACCGATGGGCCGATGGCGGTGGCCAGCTTCATCGGCTTTACGCCGGTGACGTGACGGACAACGCCGAGATACATGGGAAGCAGAAGGACAACGGTGACGAGAAGTCGGAGGCCCGAGATTCCGGCGATCTGGGTGCCCGTGGTGCTGTCGCCCAAAAGGCGGCCGCCGATGAAAAACGCGGTGAGGCTCACCGCGGCGGCAGCCCACGACAGCTTGGCTGCGTCGTGGGGGCGGCCGAGTGCCTCGAGCATTGGGGTTACGAAACCAAGCATCGCCCGACCTGCTGCCCACATACACAGAAGCTGAAGGGGCAGAACGGCGTCGTCCCACTCGTTGCCCATGATGTCGATAAGGCTTTGTGCATTGATGGCAAGGATCGCCAGCAACGGGAAGGTCAGAACCGTACTGGCGCGCATCAGGTCGATGACTCGAGCGTTGAACGCCTTGGGGTCGTGCTGGTGGCGAGCGAGTTCGGGAATGCTGATCGCGCCGAGCGCATTGGTGGCGATGTTGAGCAGCATGGTTACGAACCGGCTGGCGAACCGGTAGAGGCCGACCGCCAGCGGGCCGAACATCGCTCCGATCAGAATGTCGGCGCCTCGCTCGTTGATGACGTTGCCCAAGCTCATGATTGCCGAGCCCGAAGAGAAACCGAGAAGCTCGTAGGCCTTCTCGCCGGAGAACGACATCCCTGGGCGCCACGGATCCACCCGGAACACCAGAACGGTGGTGGCCAGAACTTGCACGAGTTGTTGACCCACCATCGCCCAGATCCCATATCCGGCGAAGGCCATAATGACGCCCACAATCCCGCCGAGGATCGTGCTGCCGTTGATTGGTGTGGCGAGGCGTTTGAAGTCCATGGCCCGTTGCATGAGGGCCTCGTTGACCAGGGTTGTGCCTCGCAACGGCAAGGTGATGGCAAGCACGAGCAGCACATTGCGAAGCTCGGTGGACTTGGCGCCAAACTGAACCGGATCGTCAATTTCGATCATTCGCGAGTAGGGGCCCGACAGCAGCACCACGAGCAGCGCAAGGAACACGCCGAACCCCACCGAGATCCAGAACGAGGTCTTGAGGGTGATGTCGCTGATGTCGTCACGTTGGATAATGGCTGGCTGAAGCGAATGGCGATGGATCAGTTCCATCATCAGGATCGCCAGCGTGGCCAGCGCAATGATGCCCCAGTTCTCGGGGCCAACGATTCGGGCGATGAGGAGGGAGACGACGATCAGGCTGACCTGTCGCCCGCCGTCCATGATGTAGGACCATTTCAACGACGCGCCAAAGTTCCCCTTGCCACGACCGTCGGCAGGCGCAGCTGCTGAAGTGGCGTTGGCCGAAGCAGGATTGCCTCCGGTCGGTGGACCAGGGTTTCCGGTCACGCGTTGGCGTCCGCTGGCGTCCGCCGAAGCTTTCGGTCGACGAAGGCCAACTCATCTGCGGGGACTGGCTTGGCGTACTCGAGCGTTCCCGCTTTGTGGAGGCGCCACATCGTGCCGGCGACCCCAATCATCACGAACCAGACCATGCGGAACTGCACGTAGTAGAAGGAGTCGAAGGTCACCGAAGCAAAGGCGGCGATCGCTATCACCGCAAAGACGGTTTGGGTGAGGTGCAGGGTGTCGTAGGACCGCACCTCGGTTCGCATGATTCGGGTCATCATCGCAGGCACCACAAACATCAGACCCATGACGAACAATCCCACGTAACCCTTGGTGATCAGCTCGCCAAGCCACTGGTTATCGAGAATGAAGTACTCCTCGGGAATGAAGGTTCCCGAACCTCGACCAAGAATCGGTCGTTCGGCAATGAACTCAAACGCGTCGTCGTAGTCTTTGCGGCGACCCGAGATCGACGGGTCTTCGCCAGCGTAAAGAAACAATGCTCGAATGGTGGCGAGCAAACCAGGGGCCAGCGCCTGAAGTGCAACAACACCAGCGCAGCCGGCGAGGAAGGCGTAGAACCGGTAGCGGGCGTTCCACACGATGGCCAAAATGATCAGTCCAATGACGACCGATGCCGCGTTGGTTCGCGAGACCGAGAACGCTCCGGGCAGCGCGATGAGCCCGGCCACGATGAGTCGTCTCTGCTTTTCTTTCGGGTCTTCGGTGGTGATGACAAAGTGGATTGCCACCATCAGGCACATGGCCAGTACCGCACCGTATTCGATGGGGTGAGTCGAGGTTCCCGAGACTCGATTGAGAGTCGATCGCGACTGAATGCCGAACAGTTCGTTGTTGAGCGCCAGGAACGGAATGTTGAGCTTGTCGGTGATATCGAAGTTAAAGAGGAACTGGAGCGAACCGGTGATGCCGAGATACGCGCCGAAATAGGTGAGGCGCGACAGCAGCTTGTCGAGCCGGGCCCGCGTGGGCACTCCATCGGCAACCACCAGGGAGATTGCCATTGCGCCTAGCAGGAAGATGAAGAAGCGATCAGCCGATGAGGCCTCGGCCGGAGTGAGACCACGGGCATGGCCAGCGACATAGCTCACGCCAAAGCTGCAGAAGTACAGCGCCAACAGCCAACGAATCGGCTGGTTGCCGCGCACCGTCATCGACGGCACGAGCTTGGTGATTCCCCACCAGCCCATCAGCGCAATGCTAAGAAGCAGTTCGGGTCGGCCAAGACCACCAAGTGCCGGGATGGTCATTTGGTTCGGGATGAGGAAGGTCAGGCCTACGACGAGCGTAAGCACCGACGTGCCGTCGGGATGCCAATCCTGGAACCGGGCGACGCCGGGAATCGAGCGTGCCGATGGTGTGCCCGGAAGGCCGGGGGAGGCCGCTTCGGCAGGGGAGCGTCGCGGGGCCTCTACAACCGAGGCCATAATCTATTTCTTCTTTCCGGCGCCGCTCGAAGCGTTGGCTTCGAGTTCTTCGAGTTCCTGAGCCAGCGTCTTTGCGTTTCCGGAAACGGGAACCTTCGGGTTGTCGTTGGCGGGATGCTCGGCGGCAACCTGGGCGGCGGTCCTGCCGCTGGTGGCGCCGGCAGCGTCGGCAGCGTCGGTATCAGCGTCAGCATCGTTATCGTCGTCGCGGTTGCGGCTTTCGAGGAATCCATCGATGGCGACCGTGGCGGCGAAGGCCAGGATCATGGTGATCAGCGCAAGCACGATCAACATACGTGAGCGGCTCGACAGGTCTTTCTCGGCCTCTTGATCCTGGAACACGACTTCGACGTCGTTCAGAAGTCGGCGGTCACCGTTCACCTGGCGTTGCTCGATGTCCTGTTTGGCGAACTCGACGACGAAGTCGAGGGTGTCGACCGACAGGTCCGGGTCCGGCGACAAGACATCGATGGTCACATGGGGAACCTGACCATCGGGGATGGCGATCAGGAAGTCCGAGTCGTAGCCGTCGGCTTCGGCGATCTCACGTGCCTGACGATCGAGCCGGGCAGCCGAGGTCTGGGCGACGGCGCGGGTGGCGGGTGCCAGGGCATCGCCGGGGGCCTCGGTCTGGGTTTGGGCGTCGATAATCTGCACCTTCACTGCGGGTGCTTTGTAGAACAAACTGGCACTTGCCCGGTACTCCGGGTCCACTCCGCTCGACACCATGAAGGCAATTGCAAGGCCTGCGGCGATAGCGGGAAGGGTGATGTACCAGCGGCGGATACCGATCTGAGCGGCTTGCCAGAGGTCCATTTCGAGCTCCTGTTACTAGGGGAGAGACGGTAGGTAGTGTCGAATGCGACACGTACTTGAAAAATCATGTCTGCGGGTGTCTTTGTCAGTAACGGCGTGAACAGGGGGGCAACCTGAGCACTTTCCTCAGATTCCCCCTGATTCGTGTGATTTCTGGGGTCGCCCGGTTTGCACATCCAGCGGAATTGGCGTGAAACTGTCCAGCGCGAGTTTGAGATATTTTTCACAAGGTCCGTAACGGGCCTCGACAAGTCCACCGAGCGGGTGTGAACCCGGTCTAGGATGCTCAGCACGTTCGTATCCACCCAGAGTTCAACGAAGTAAGCGGAACATGGACCCAGCCAAGAAGGCCGAACTTCACCAGGGAATGCAAGAAGGCATTGCCCGTGGACACGGTGGCTTCGACATTGCGCTCACGCCAATGCTCTGCGGGCTTCTTGGATTCTGGATCGACTCGCAATTCGGATGGGTGCCGGTCCTCACCGTGGCCTTCACCGTGCTTGGTTTCATCGGTGTTGTGGTCAAGACCTACTACGTGTATCAATACCGGATGAATCTCGAGCTCGAGCGTCGTGCGGCGAAGGCCTCCCTGTGACCGCCGTCGATCCGCTTACCCAAAGACTCGAGGGTCCGCAGCCGGCTATGGAGGTCGCCCGCGACCTCGCTCGACGCGGTGTCCTTATCGGCCCGGTGCTGGTTTGCCTCGGTGCGGTGTTTGCCGGAAGTGCCGGCGCGGCAACCGTTGCCTACGCCCTGGCCATCGTCATCCTCAACTTTCTGCTCGCCGCATTTATGCTCGCCCGCGCCGCGCAAATCTCGCTCGCACTCATGGGTGCAGCGGCGCTGATGGGCTTCGTGATCCGCCTCGCCCTCATCTTCTTGGCCGTCATGTTGGTCAAAGATATGAGCTGGGTTCGCCTCGTTCCTCTGGGTATCACCCTCATCGCCGCGCACTTAGGCCTACTGTTCTGGGAAATGCGGTATATCTCCGGATCTCTGGCTTACCCGGGTCTCAAGCCTCATCCCAAGCAGTATTAACGACGTACTCAAACCCCTCTCAACCCTTTCTTAACCCTTTCTGAATGAAAACCTGCGGAAATTTTTGGGCGGTTCTCCCGTTCGGCTCCGATTCCCGCTAGCTTGCACTTCGTTCTTCGTGAGTGCTTGCACCCACATCAACTACTCGCTGAAATTCCAAGGAAATGAAACCCATGCTCTTTGCAGCTGAAGAAGGCGGCGGCGGTCTCGCATTCCCGCCAATTGAGAACATCGTCGAATGGCCAGCGCTGCTATTCGAGGGCAACACGCTTCTCGAGTTCAACAAGATTGGCGTGATCCACCTTCTTGGTCTGGTCATCCCCGCCGTGGTGTTCTTCCTCGCTGGCCGCCAGAAAGGTCTCGTTCCTTCCGGTATCCGTAACGTGGCCGAGGGAATCATCGACTTCATCGAGACCCAGGTTGTTCTGCCGACCATGGGCGCCGAGGGCATGCGCTACTTCCCAATGCTCATCAGTTTCTTCCTCTACATCTTCATCGGAAACATCACCGAGGTCATCCCGTTCTTCCAGATGCCCGCCAACGCCCGAATGGCTGGCCCGCTGGTGCTGGCCCTCGTTGCCTGGGTGGCATTCATCGCCGTGGGCGTCAAGCACAACGGCATGGGCTACTTCAAGAGCGTGCTGTTTCCCTCCGGTGTTCCCAAGGCGCTGTACCTGCTGGTTACGCCCATCGAGTTCCTCTCGACCTTCATCATCCGCCCGTTCAGCCATGCGGTTCGTCTCTTCGCCAACATGCTCGCCGGTCACATCCTTCTCGTGACCTTCTCGGTGCTTTGCATCGGCCTCTGGGCTCTCAAGCCCACGGTCATCGTCGAAGCGCTCACCTTCCCTGGTCTGATGCTGTTCACCGCCTTCGAAATCGGCGTCTCGCTCATCCAAGCCTTCGTGTTCACCATTTTGGCTTCGGTCTACATCGGCCTCGCCCTTCACCCCGAGCACTAAGCATCTAACCCTCATTCGCCGCTCGCTCCGCTGAGCGGGTGTCCAGCAGTACCAACCAAACAAAAGATCTCGACGCACAGCGTCGGAAAACCAAATACAGGAGAGCAATCCAAAATGAGTATCGCGAGCACAGCAGCTCAGGTTCTTGCACAGACCGAAGGCCTCACCGGCGACGAAGCAAAGGCAGCACAAGGCGCAAGCAGCGCCGGTTTCGCCTACGGCCTCGCCGCAATTGGCCCCGGTATCGGCATCGGTTACCTCGTAGGTCAGGCCGTTCAGGCTATGGCCCGCCAGCCCGAGTCCGCAGGTACCGTGCAGACCACCATGTTCCTCGGCATTGCCTTTACCGAGGCCCTGGCCCTCATCGGCTTCGTTGTCTTCATTCTTCTGAAGTTCGTCTAAACCAACCCCGAGGAGCACATTGTGACGATTCCAGTCACCCTCGATGGTCTCGGCTTCGTGATATTCGCGGCAGCCGAAGGCGACGACGACGGAGCAATCGTTAACCCGGTAATCCCCGAGATCTACGAGATCTTCTGGGCTGCACTATTCTTCTTTGCCCTTTGGGCATTGATGAAATTTGTGCTGCTTCCGCCGCTCATGGCTGCCCGAAGCGAACGTGAAGACAAAATTCGCGCCGCAAAGGATGCCGCTGACTCTGTCGACGCCGACCTTGGTTCGGCAACGTCGGAGTACGACGCCAAGATTTCCGCCGCCCGTGACGAAGCCAATGGCATCGTCGCAACCGCTCGTGAAGAGGCCGACGCACGTCGGAGCGAAATCATGGGTGCAGCCGATGCAGAGATCGCCGAGATGCGTGCGTCTGCCGATGCCGAACTCGCCGCCGCTCGAGCTAGCGCTCTGGGCGACATGCGAGGCGACGTTGGCGATCTGGCCACTCAAGCCGCTGGTGCGGTCATGGGTTCGCCGGTCGACCGCAACGCTGCGCAGCCAATCATCGATCGGGTTCTCGGCTCCTGAAGCTGATGCCCGTGTTTGTCAACCAGTACCAATCAAACAATCAAGAGAGTTGAGAGGACCCACGTATGTGGACTCTGGCCGCTGAAGGTCCAAACGGACAGTGGATACCATCCGACGTTAACGAGTTCTATTGGGGCGCGATCGCCTTCCTGATCGTGTTCGGAATCATGCTTTGGAAGGGCCTCGGCCCGCTCAAAGAAGCGATGGCTGCTCGCACCGAGCGCATCGGCAATGAACTCGCTGCAGCCGACAATGCAAAGGCCGAGGCAGACGCCCGACGCGCCGAGCAGCTGTCAAAGATCGGCGATGCCGATGCTGAGGCCAGCCAAATCGTCGCCGATGCCCGCACCCGTGCCGCAAGCATGAAAACCGAGCTCATCGCCAAAGCCGAATCCGATGCGGTCGCCGCAAAGGAAAAGGCCGCTATCGACATAGCAGCGTCGAAGACCCAAGCACTCGCCGATGTGCGATCCGAGGTTGCCCGAAACGCTGCCGATGCCGCAGAAGCGGTCGTCACCGACAACCTCGATGACGCCAAGCTCGCTTCGCTTATCGATAACTACATTGCCGAGGTCGGATCATGAGCGACACCATTGCTACCTACGCCGATGCGGTGCAACAGATCGCAAAGGCCGAGGGCGACGGAACCGTTGAAACCCAGCTCGCATCGTTTGCCCAGGCTCTCCAGGACAACGACGAGCTCAGCACCACACTCTCCGACTCCAGCCTGCCGGTGCAACGTCGCCAGCAAGTGGTAGAAGACCTCCTCGGTGGTCGAGCATCGAAGGCAACCAGCGCGGTTATCTCCATGCTCGTCGCTGCTGGTCGGGCCAAAGACATTCCCGCCATCTCCAAGGCGGTCTCCGAGCGTGGTTCCTCAAGCCGCGGCCGCGAGTACGCCGAGGTTCGTTCGGCGGTTCCACTTACCGACGACCAGACCCAGCGTCTTGCTGCAGCCCTCAAGAAGTCAACCGGTAAAGACGTCGACATCAATGTCGTTATCGACAAGACCGTCGTTGGCGGTCTTGTCACCCAGATCGGCGACACCGTCATCGACGGCAGCGTCCGAAGCCGCCTCACCAAGATGCGTGACGCTTTCAACTAGCCACTCGGCTAGAGCCAGCGTCGCCTGAACAAGTTCCAACTACTCATTGCCAGCCATCTGGTCGGCAAATAGCAAACGAAACAGAGAGACTGATATGTCGGATCTCACGATCAACACGAACGACATCACCGCAGCACTGAAAGCAAACCTTGACGGTTTCAACCCGTCACTCGAGGAGGCCCAAGTTGGCCGAATCACCGAGGTTGGCGACGGTATTGCCCGCGTTTCGGGTCTTCCCAACGCAGCGGTGAACGAAATGCTCGAGTTCCAGAACGGTGCAACCGGTCTGGCCCTCAACCTTGATGAAGACTCGATTGGTTGCGTGGTTCTCGGATCACTCGAAGGCATCGAAGAAGGCCAGACCGTCCGCGCTACCGGCGACATCTTGTCGATTGCGGTCGGCGATGGCGTTCTTGGTCGTGTGGTCAGCCCGCTCGGCGAGCCGCTCGACGGCAAAGGGCCGCTCACCGGCGTCGAGATTCGCCGTATGGAGGTGCAGGCTCCCGGCATCATGGGTCGCCAGCCTGTAGCCGAGCCGATGCAGACCGGTATCAAGTCCATCGATTCGCTCATCCCTGTTGGTCGTGGCCAGCGAGAGCTCATCATTGGCGACCGCAAGACCGGCAAGACCACCATTGGTATCGACACGATCCTGAACCAAAAGGGTCTCGATGTGAAGTGCATCTACGTCGCCATTGGTCAGAAGGCCTCCACCGTCGCCCAGACCGTGGCGCTGCTCGAAGAAAAGGGAGCCCTCGAGTACACGGTTGTTGTGCTCGCTCCAGCTTCCGAGCCAGCACCGTTCAAGTACATCGCTCCCTATGCCGGTTCGGCCATGGGTCAGCACTGGATGGAAAACGGCGAGCATGCGCTCATCGTCTACGACGACCTCTCCAAGCAGGCTGAGGCCTACCGTCAGATGTCGCTGCTGCTTCGTCGCCCACCGGGCCGTGAGGCATACCCCGGCGACGTCTTCTACCTACACAGCCGACTTCTTGAGCGTGCCGCAAAGCTCTCCGACGAGCTCGGCGCAGGTTCGCTCACCGCTCTTCCCATCATCGAGACCAAGGCCGGCGACGTTTCGGCCTACATCCCTACCAACGTGATCTCGATCACCGACGGTCAGATCTTCCTCCAGGACGACCTGTTCAAGTCCGGTGTTCGACCCGCCGTCGACGTGGGAATCTCGGTTTCCCGTGTGGGTTCGGCCGCTCAGATCAAGGCCATGAAAACCGCTGTGGGTACGCTCAAGTCCGACCTTCAGCAGTTCCGCGAGCTCGAAGCATTCGCGGCCTTTGGTTCCGACCTCGATGCGGTATCGCAAGCTCAGCTCGACCGTGGCTACCGCCTCACCGAGCTGCTCAAGCAAGGCATCTCCTCGCCAATGCCAGTTCAAGAGCAGGTTGTGTCGCTTTACGCCGGCACCAACGGCTACCTCGACAACCTTCCCGTCGAAGACGTGTTGCGCTTCGAAGAGGGGCTTCTCGCACACATGAACGGCAGCCACAGCGGCATGCTCGCCGACATCGTGTCCACCGGAAAGCTCGCCGACGAAGAGGCCTTCGAAGCCGCCATCAAGCAGTTCGCCGATGGCTTCGTGCCAAGCGAGGGCGGTAACGACGAGCCCGACGCTTCGGACCCAGGCGGCCTTAACTCGCAGATGGTCGACAGCGATGTCACGCTTCCTGAAGAAGACATCTCGGCTGCCGACGGCGAGGCCTGATCAATGCCGGGTGCAAAGGAACGGGTTCTTAAACGCCGCATTGCGAGCGTTAACTCCACGAAGAAGATCACCCGCGCCATGGAACTCATTGCTGCCACCCGCGTGGTGAAGGCAATGCAACGCGCCAACGAAGCCAAGCCCTATGCCACCCAGATCACTTCGGTAATCGAGAACCTTTCGGCCGGCGGTGCAGCAGCAAGTCACCCGCTGCTCCGTGAGCCTGAAGAGGTCAAGCGGGTGGGCATCGTCGCCATCGCCGGCGACCGTGGTTTGGCCGGTCCCTACAACGCAGGTGTTATTCGCGCTGCCGAGCGTCAGCTCAACGCAGCACGAACCGAAGGCGCCGAGTACGCCCTCATCTTGTGCGGCAAGAAGACCAACGACTACTTCACGTTCCAAGGTTACGACATCGCTTCCACCTACACCGGTATGAGCGACTCGCCAACCTACGAGAACGCTCGTGAAGTTGCGGGCGAAGTCATGCGGATGTTCACCGATGGCGAAATCGACCGGGTCGAACTCATCTACACCGAGTTCATTTCCATGGGTACCCAGAAGGTCACCGTCCGCCGGTTCCTTCCCCTCGAGAGCACCGACACGGTGGCTGCCGAAGGTGGAGGCGACTCAAGTGCCCTCGCAGCCTTTGAGTTCGAACCATCAGCTGGCGGCGTGCTCGAATCGTTGCTTCCTCGCTACGTCGAAGCTCGTCTGTTCGGTGCCATGCTCGAGGCAGCGGCTTCCGAGCACGCCAACCGTCAGCGGGCCATGAAAGCCGCAACCGACAACGCCGAAGAACTCAAGGTCAAGCTCAGCCGTGAGATGAACCGAGTTCGCCAGGAAGCAATCACCACCGAAATTATGGAAATCGTCAGTGGCGCCGAAGCTCTCGGCTCCGACTGACCTGCAGTACCGCAAGTAACTACGAAACTTTACGAACACCTTTTACGCCTGTCACTCAGGAGACTTACAGCACATGACCGTTACCGAACCAGCACTCACGTCGGGCCGCATCGTCGGTATCGCCGGCCCCGTGGTCGACGTCGAGTTCCCGCCAAACGCCCTACCCGAGATCAACACCGAGCTCGAGTTCGACATCATCCTTGACGGCGAGACCATCGTTGTTCCGGCCGAGGTTGCCCAGCAGATCGGCGAGGGTCGTGTTCGTGCCATCGCACTGAAGTCCACCGACGGACTTACCCGTGGTGCCGAGGTGCGTAACACCGGCCACGGCATCGAGATGCCAGTTGGCGACGCAACGCTTGGCCACGTCTGGAACGTCATGGGTGAATGCCTCGACGTGCCGAGCCACTCCGTGGCCGAGACCTGGGGCATCCACCGCCCAGCTCCCGACTTCGATGCGCTTGAGCCATCCACCAAGATGTTCGAGACCGGCATCAAGGTCATCGACCTTCTCACCCCGTACAAAGAAGGCGGAAAGATCGGCCTCTTCGGTGGTGCGGGTGTGGGCAAGACCGTTCTTATTCAGGAAATGATCACCCGTGTGGCCTCAAACCACGGTGGTGTATCGGTATTCGCTGGTGTGGGCGAGCGTACCCGTGAAGGTACCGACCTCTTCATCGAAATGGGCGAAGCCAAGATGGGTGCTGGCGAAGACGCCGCAACCGTGCTTTCTAAGGCTGCCCTGGTCTTCGGCCAGATGGATGAGCCACCAGGCGTTCGCCTCCGGGTTGGACTCGCCGGTGTCACCATGGCCGAGTACTTCCGTGACGTCCAAGGCCAGGACGTGCTGTTGTTCATCGACAACATCTTCCGCTTCGTGCAGGCCGGCTCTGAGGTATCGACCCTCCTTGGTCGTATGCCATCAGCCGTGGGCTATCAGCCAACTCTTGCCGACGAAATGGGCGAACTGCAGGAGCGCATTACCTCGACCCGTGGTAAGTCGATTACCTCGCTGCAGGCGGTGTACGTGCCCGCCGATGACTACACCGACCCGGCGCCGTTCACCTCGTTCACTCACTTCGACGGAACCACCGAGCTGAGCCGTGACATTGCGGCCTTGGGTATCTACCCCGCTGTGGATCCGCTGGCTTCAACCTCCACCATTCTCGCTCCCGAGGTTGTCGGCGACCGTCACTACAACGTTGCTCGTCGGGTGCAGGAAGTGCTCCAGCGCTACAAGGAGCTTCAGGACATTATCGCCATCCTCGGTCTCGACGAACTGTCCGAAGAAGACCGGGTAACCGTCGACCGGGCCCGTAAGGTCCAGAAGTTCCTCTCCCAGCCAATGTTCGTGGCCGAGGTCTTCACCGGCCAGCCTGGCGTGTTCACCCCGCTTTCGGACACCATCGACTCCTTCGAGGCCCTCCTCGACGGCGAGCTCGACGACATTCCTGAGCAGGCGTTCTACATGGTTGGTGGCCTCGACGAGGTTCAGCAAAAGGCTGTCGAATTGGCAGCAGAGGCATAACCAATGCAGGTCGAAGTCGTTTCACCAGAAGCCATCACGTACTCGGGCGAAGCCTCTATGGTTGTCGCCCGAACCGTGGGTGGCGGCGATATTGCGTTCCAAGCCGGGCACGTACCGTTTATCGGTGTGCTCGAAGTTTGGTCGGCAAAGGTCATCGGCGACGACGGCGGCACCGAGTTTGCCGTGCATTCCGGCTTCATCCAGATGGCCAACGATAAGGTCACGATCCTCTCCGATGTCTCCGAGGCAAAAGAAGAGATCGACGTCGATCGGGCCCGCAAAGCGCAGTCCGCTGCCCAAGCAGCGGTAGCAGCCGACGAAACCGACACCGAAGCCATCGGCGCCCTCAAACGAGCAAACGCCAGAATCGCCGTAGCAACCGGCGAAGTCGCCCACTAAACCGCCAAAAAGCGCTCATCTGAACTTTTATACCTGGCACCAAACCACCCAAAAGGTGCCAGGTACCTTTCAGCCCCCTGGTGCCAGGAACCTTTCGGTCCTGTGGTGCCTGGAGGGTCAGCGGTTAGGTGGGTTGTGGGTGTTGTTGTGGTCGACTAGCCGGCTGGTTATGAGGAATGTTGTTGCGAGGCAGAGCGCGGCGTGTCGGTGGATGTTTTTTCGGTCGGTGTTGTTGGCGAGTTGCCG
>CALJDK010000133.1 GCA_938023735.1 uncultured Acidimicrobiales bacterium | reverse complement strand
GATCGACCCCTCGCCGCGCACTGCCTTGTATTCGGGTAGCGAGCGGCCGGCTTGACGCATAAACCAAACCGGCACTCGAGAGGGTTTGTCACCTCGGCATGCCGCAAGAAAGGGTGACGCTGACAGGTCCTTAGCCACGGTGTGACGCTACAGGGTTTGCGAGAGTTCTAACGCCTGGACGAAGCCGTCATCGTCGACATGACCAACATGATGAACCGCTGCTGCCTTGGCCGCCGGAACGGCGTTCTCCATCGCCACACCATGACCGACGGCGCCGATTGCCTCGACGTCGTTCTCGCCATCGCCAACCATCATCACCTGGTCGACACCGATGCCCATCTCGGCCGCGATCCTGGCGATCGCCGCACCCTTCGAAACCCCGGGACGAGTGCACGACACGAACGTGATCCCAGGTTGTACCGGCGACGTCGCCCCCACGACCACGGCGTCCAACCCGCTGAGCTCGGCTTGGACTCGATCGGCCAGCTCGACGGGCACCACGAACTGGACCCGGACAATCTCGCTGGTTAGCTGGTCGCGTTCGCTGGTCACGAACGGCACACCCATGAGATCAGCATGATCTCGTGCAATCTTGTTGTCGGTGTCGATCGTGTACTCGTCGGCGGAGTAGAACTCGATGAGCCATCCCTGCTTCTTGGCAATTACCGCCGCCGCTTCGATGAAATCGTTGCTGAGTGCGCTTGCCCGAATCTCGCCGGTCTCAGCGTGCACCAAGGCCCCACCGTTGTGGAAGATGTGCCAACCGCCAGGATCCAATCGCTTCGCATAACCGAGTGTGGGCCCAAAGGCGCCGCGGGCGGTCGATAGCGCCAGGTGCTGGCCTCGATCGATCGCAGCCGCAGCCGCGGCCCAAACCGCGTCGGTCGGCACGTGCGACGACCCGACCAGGGTTCCGTCGACATCAACACAAATCAAGGGGAGCACGACCTGACCGTACTGGCCGCCGTTGGCTACCCAGCCAAGCCGCATCCGGTTTTGCCCGGGCGGCTCTACGATGAAAGCCCCCCTTTTGGACAGTGAGGCCGCAGTGAGCGAGTCCGAACATCCTGACTTCGCCGAGGAATCGGCTTACATCGCGCACGCGTACGAACGCCTCGACCGCAGTCGGGAGTCTGCTGAATCAGTAACCAGCAATGTCGAGTCACGAGCTGGTGGCACCCATCAGGCCCGGTACGAACGCGACGTGCTCGCCGAGAAGGTTCGAACCCGGCTCGAAGATCTCGACATCGGCGACCAGTCGCTCATCTTTGGCCGTATCGATCAGACGACCGGCGACGCGTTTCGTATCGGCCGGGTCGCGGTGTTCGACGAAGAACGCAACCCGATGGTCGTCGACTGGCGAGCGCCGATTGCCGAGCCCTTCTATCGGGCGACTGGCCGCCAGACCATGGGCCTGACTCGCCGTCGTCACTACATCACCCGCTTCCGGGATCTGCTCGGGATCGAAGACGAGTACTTCACTGGCGAGGGCGAAGCGTCCACGGGGCTTAAGGGCGAGCGCACGCTGGTGGCGGCACTCGAGGCGGGACGCACCGGGCGCTTGGGCGACATCGTCGGAACAATCCAGGGTGAACAAGACGAGATCATTCGTGCCCCGCTGCCAGGGGCCGTGATTGTGCAGGGCGGTCCCGGTACCGGCAAGACCGTCGTTGCGCTTCACCGGGCTGCGTACCTGCTCTACAACCAGCGGGCGGCGCTGGCTGAAAGCGGCGTGCTGGTTGTTGGGCCCACCAACGAGTTCCTTAACTACATCAGCGGCGTGCTGCCATCGCTCGGCGAAACCGGAGTCGTCTCGGTCACCGCCACCGAGCTGTATCCGGGGATCAGGATGGGTCGGGTCGACTCGGCCGAGACCGCCGAACTCAAAGGCCAGGTGGTGATGGCCGATTTTCTCGCCACGGCTGTTGCCCTACGACAACGGCGACCCACCTCTGGTTTGGCGGCCTGGTACGGCGCTGCCAAAGTCACACTGAACGCCGAGCAGGTTGTCGAAATGTTCGACACCGCGCAGCGGCATCGCACCCACAACGACGGCTCCGTCGCGTTTCGTACCGCCATCATTGATGCCCTCTCCGCCGCTGGTTACGACCCCTCGTTTGGCGACCTTGAAGAAGCTCGCTCGGCCTTTGAATCGTCGGCCGACGTCGACGCGTTCATGCTGAAACACTGGCCGACCCTTACACCCGAGCAGGCACTGAACGACACACTTGGCTCACCGGCGATCATGCGGATGGCTGGCGAAAAGGTTGGTCTCACGCCACAACAACTCCAGCTACTGGCTCGCGACCGTGACAAAGAACGGGCGTTGTCACGGCGGCGGTGGAGCGATGCCGATGTTCCGCTCTTGGATGAACTGTTGGCCATTGTGGGCGGTGCTCTCGGCGGCGATATCGACTCGGACCGAACCATCGAACGCGACGAAGCCGACGAGTTTGAGTTGGCCACCGCCTATGACGAATCCGACGACGCCGATGACTTCCTCGACGACGAATCCGAACAGGACCACGACGACCTGTGGTCCCTTGATGAGCTGGTGGCTGAAGAGCAACGCGATCATGATCGCCTGGATCAACGACGACGGGCGGGCGGTTAGATGACCGACGATCATGTGCTGCGAGAGCAGCCCGAGGGATACCCCCTACTCGACAACGACGGCGCACCCCTTTCAGAGATCGATGTCGACAATGTCGATGATGCCTACGTCGACCAAGGTGTCACGTTGCAGGAACTTGCGGCTGGTCAGCGGGCGTGGCGGTTCGGACATGTCATCGTCGACGAGGCACAGGACCTCACACCCATGCAGTGGCGAATGATCACCCGGCGGGCCAGGGGAGGGTCGATGACTATTGTCGGCGACCTCGCACAGCGGTCCATCGGCCAGCCGGGAACCTGGCGCGATCATCTGCCGGCGTCGGTCGAGGACTTCAGCTACCAGGAACTCACCATCAACTATCGGTCGCCGGCGGAGGTCAACGAACTTGCCGCCGCGGTTTTGGCCGAGCTTGCGCCGTCGCTTGCCTCGCCGCAGTCCATTCGCACCTCAGGGCACCGCCCGACGACGGTGCGGGTCGACGATATCGATGAGCTCACCGATGTGGTGCTGGCCGAACGAATGGCGCTTGCATCGGGGCAGCTCGCCGTCATCGGGGCCGAGCAGCCCGCACACTTTGAACGAGCTGGGGTGCAGTGGCTGTCGGCGTGGAAATCTAAAGGGCTCGAGTTCGACTCGGTGATCGTTGTCGAACCAGCCCGCATTCTGGAACAGCCCAATGGTCTGAGCCTGCTCTACGTGGCGCTTACCCGAACAACGTCGCGGCTATCGATCGTTCATCAGCGCGACGTCCCCGACGTCATTGCGAAAGCGCTGCAACCCGACGACGGCAGCTAGCTCGGAGAGAAGTACTCCGACGCCGCCAGTTCGCCAAAGGCCACCGCAGAAGCGGCCGATGAGTCCCATCGTCGATCGCAGAAACCCGAGTTCGAACTCTGCTGAAACCACAGCACCGCGCGAATTTGGGGCATCTCGGACCGGAGCGTCCAGCCCATATCTCGAATCCACTCGGCCTTTGCTGTGGGGTCATCAGGGTGTTCGTTGGTGGCGGTTTCGCCGATCATCAACGGCATGTCGGGGTGGTTCTCGCGGACCCACGAATAGAACGGACGTGCCTGCTCGGCGAATCCTTTCCACGGCGCGTTGCCGTTGCAACCAAACCAGTTGTACGGGTTCCAGGAAACCCAGTCGAGAATGTCGTCACCCGGATACATCGCCTCGACCTGGTCGAATGAGCCGAACGAGTGACCCATGTAGTTCACAAACCAGACGAGTTGCTCGCCGCCGATCGGCTCCATCACCGAATGCGCGTGACGAAGCATCGCCCGGTAATCGGCATCGGTTCCGTAGGCGCCGCCTAGCGTTTCTGAGTCGTCCTCGGGCTCGTGATGCAACGAGAAGAGAACCGTATGGCCCGAGGCGACAATCTCGTTCGCGGCGCGGCGAAGTTGATCGTCGAACTCGCCGTCGGCCACGCGTCGCCACACCGGGCCAGCGCTGTTATCGGTGCTGACCTTCCACGAGTACACGAGAATCCGGCCGTCATCGGCCAGTAGATGATGATTCTCTGGGAAGAACGTTGCGTCGGGACCAACAACATAAAGGCGCACCATGTCGAGGTTCTCGCCAAGGATCTGCTCTTGTACCGAGAGGTCAAGGGTGTCGACGCGACGATCGGTCGAACCCAGCCATGCGCCGCAGGCTGGTACCAGGGTGTCCGAGCGGGAAAGGTCGGCGCACTCAACGGGGGCACTCAGGTCTCGCTCGCCGAATCCAGCGTCGAGTTGGCCTGCGCTGTCGTCGCGTAGAAGCCACGCTGCTGTTGCGGCAACGAGGAGAAGAACCAGCAACGCTCCGATGATTCGCAGGGTACGCATTGGCGACTGTTTCGCTGGGGGTGCTGAATTCGCTGAGGGTGCCGAGGTGGCCGACGGTTCGGCCGTCGGAGGTTGCGGTTCGGAAGATGCTGGAGAATGAGGAGATGTCACGTTTTGAATGCCATTTGGGTTTCGCATGATTCATCGACCAGGTCGGTTTCCGCCTTGAGATACCGCGAGAGTTGCCGATGGAACGACCATGTTCCGCAAGTCGATGTTGAGAGAGCACCACCCCGACCCAATCACCGGTTTGTCGCCTCGCGGTGCGTTTCTCGGCTGGGTCAACAATGCGGTTGCTATGCCGCTTACGACCACTCCATGCTCGGTCATCCTGGTTCGCCTCGAGAACCTGGCTGATATCAACGATCAATTCGGACCCGACCACGGAAACTACGTGCTCGCCAACGTCGCCGAACGACTCGTCGGCGTTATCGGTGCCGACGATGGCCATATCGCCCGTGGCCTTGGGCCCGAGTTTCAGATTCTTCTGAACGACGTCAACAGCCTGCACCTGCCAACCCTTTGTCAGAACCTGCTCGACATCGTCCGGGAACCAATTGAAACGGGCGACACGATTGCGATCCCCCGCGTGACCGTCGGCGGAGTACTTCGCCAACCGCCCCACATGGAGGGCGCCGATCTTCTTGCGAGTGCTCGTAGCGCTCTGCGCGACGCCCAACGATCGGGCCTTGACCTTGCGGTGTACATCACCGACACCACCGATGCGGAAGCATCGGTCTCCAAGGTCGACGACCGCCTCGAAAAAGCCTTTGCTCGCAACGAGTTCTGCCTTTACTACCAACCAATCGTGACGCCCGGCGAGAAGAGCCTCATCGGGTTCGAAGCGCTGCTGCGCTGGATCGATCCTGCCGGGTCGGTTGATGGCATGCAGATGAGTCTGCCGGGTGAGTTCCTTCACCTCGTCGAACGATCCGAGCTTGCGGTTCCCATCTACCGTTGGGTGATGGAAGAAGCTTGCCGCTCGGTCCAGCGCTGGAGTGCGCGAATGGATCGTTCGTTGATGGTGTCGGTAAACATTGCCGGCAGCCACCTCGAAGAGCCGAAGTTTGCCGATTCAGTTCTTGCGTCGGTTTCGGCCAGTGGGCTTGCGCCCGAGCGCCTTCTTCTCGACATCACCGATCAGGCTTTGCAACACAATCAGGAGAAGACGTGGTCCCGGCTGCGTCGCCTGAAACAAGAGGGTGTTCGGATCGGCCTGAACGATTTCGGTGTTGGCGTTTCGACCATGACCACACTTCGTGACGTCAACGTCGATGCCATCACCATTCCCCGAGCCTTTGTTGCCGGTCTCGGCATCTCGAGCGAAGACACCATCATTGTCCAGCACATGGTCTCGCTGGCTCATGAACTGGGAGTGGTTGCGATGGCGACGGGTGTGGAACACCTCGAGCAGCGCACAATCCTCACCGAAATGGGTTGCGACCTTGCCCAAGGGTTCCTGTTTGGCCGCCCAGAACGCCAAAGCCAGCTCGACATTCTGCTCCCGGGAAACCCAGCTGCGGCTTGATGCTCGCCAATTGGCGGGAAAGCGACGTTTTCCAAGGTCAGCAGATAGAAATCGGGGTGATGGACTATGACTGAAATGGTCCGAATGGCCCCTATGAGCCGGCCCGCAATGGCCGATAGGAAGCCCGCAACTCGTGCGGGGACAAATTCATGATCAAACGAAAGAACAAAAGCGACGTCGATCCACTCACCGGTCTGGGTGGCGCCGGATCATTGGTCGACCGTATCGACGGCCGCTTGGGTCAGTCCCAATGGCCGGGCGAACGATGCGCACTTGCCATCGTGCAGATCCTTGATCTCCCCGAAGTCAACCGAGTTTACGGGCCTGATGTTGGCAATGAAGTGCTTCGTCTCCTCGCTTCGCGTCTTACCTCTTCCGCCGGCAGCAAGGCCACCGCCAGCCGCGAGCTCGGTACGGAATTTGCCGTGTTCTTCCCCAAATCCTCGATGCGCGATATGCGCGAGTGGGGCCGCGAGGTCGTCGCCGCACTTCGCGAACCTTTCAGCATCAACGGAAAGCAGCTGACCGTTCGCCCAGCCGTAGGAATCTGCCTCGGCACGACCAGCCACAAACAAGCCGACGACCTCATGGTCGATGCTCGACAGGCGGTGCATGAATCTCGCGGCAAGGCTGTGGGCGAAGTCGTCATCATCGACGACGCCGATCAGAACCGTCCCCGGCTTCGCGCCGACGAAGAGAGCATCGAGCGGGCTCTTGCCCAGGGCGACTTCCATCTCTTCTATCAGCCGATTGTGATGGCCGACACCCGCCAGATCGTTGGCTTCGACACCCTCCTGCGATGGATCGATGCCCAGGCATCGGGCATCCAGGTTTTCACACCCCGCGACTTCATCCTTCAACTCGAACGTTCGGCGTTTGCGTTGCCGGTGTACACCTGGGTGCTCGAACAGGCGTGTCGCGACGCCCAGTCACGAAACCAGGCCACCGGTGGAAGCATGGTGCTGAGCGTCAACATCGCCGGCCAGCAGCTTGAGCACGACGAGTTCCCCAACATTGTTGAAGGTGCCCTTGGCGCTTCGGGTTTGCCGGCATCGAGCCTGCTCTTCGACATCACCGATGAGGCGGTTGAACGAAACCGTGAACTCACCTGGGAGCGGATCCGATCGATTAAGGCCAGTGGTGTCCGTATCGGCCTCAACGACTTCGGTGGCGGAGCAACTTCGCTGTCGACGCTGCGCGAACTTTCGGTTGACTCGATACGGATTCCACGAATCTTCACAAGTTCGATCGAGTCTTCGGTCGACGACACGATGATCCTCCGCCACGTTTTTGCATTGACGAAAGAGATGGGAATCATTGCGATTGCCGAAGGCATCGAGCGCGAGGCTCAGGCCGACAAACTGGCCCAGCTGGGAGCGAACCTGGCTCAGGGCTACCTCTTCGGCCGCCCCGAACGGGCCACCGATGTGATGACTCGCCTTACCGGCCGTTCAACCGCAGCGGCCTAACCGGCCTCCTGGACCCACTCGGGTCCGCAATTAATGGCATGCTCTTTGGTGAATGACTGAGCAACCTCCGCGCCCGGGCTGGTGGAAAGCATCCGACGGCAACTGGTACCCACCCGAACAGCAACCCGACCGCAAGGCCGCAGCCGACTCGGGCTGGTGGCAAGCATCGGACGGCAAGTGGTACCCACCCGAGAAGCATCCAAGCCGGCAGTCGGTTGCTCCGACCCCTCAGGTACCGCCCACTGTGCCGCAGGTACCGCCCACGCCCCGGGTATCCCCCGAGTCGGCCACCCCCGCCCCAGCCGCGGGCTGGTGGCAGGCATCTGACGGACGGTGGTACCCACCACAAACTCCGACCGCTACTTCTTCCCCTGGTCCCGCCGCTCCTCCCGCTTCCCCTGGTACCCCCGCTGCTCCAACTTCGGTCGCTCCGCCTACCGGGCCGCCAGCGGCGCCCGCACCCTTTACCGCCAGCCCGGCGGCCGAACACAAGCCTCCTACCGGACGCGGGGTCACCCTTGCCGCCGGAATCGTTGCTGCGATGGTGGTTCTGGCTGGCATCTTGTTCGTCAACTCACGCGACGGCAACGACCAGGTCGATGTGACTCCTCCGGTTACCGTCGACAGCGGAATCGAAGCGCCAAAGTCCGACGACGAGGACAATGGCGGCGGCGTCGATGACGAGAGCGACACCGAAGACGGCGGTGGAGACGCCGACTTCGAACCCGGAGTGATCGGTGGCGAAGATGAAGACACCGAGGCGCCCCCGCCGCCGCCTACCACCGAAGCGTTCGACCAATCGTTCCCCGGGCCGTCAGACCCCGTCGAGGTCATCGGCAACGACGGCGAAGCGTGGAACGAAGCATCCGCTCTGGCCCTCGGAAACATCGAAGATTTCTGGCGACGCGAATTCCCCGAAGTGTTCGGATCCGAATATGTGCCCGTCAGCGGTGGGTTCTACGCCTACAGCTCCAATGAGCCCATTCCGCCCTGCGCCAGAAACCGTCGCGAGGTCGCAAACAATGCCTATTACTGCGGCATCGAGGATGTGGTGGCATGGGACGACGAACAGCTCTTCCCCAGCGTGTACGAACAGGCTGGAGACCTCGGCGTCGGCCTGATTCTGGCGCATGAAGTGGGCCACGTCGTGCAAGACCGCGTCAACTTCGATGGACGAACCATCACGTTCGAGAACCAAGCCGACTGCTACGCCGGAGCCTGGATTGCCAGTGTCGCCGAGAACCCGAACGACGGGTTCCCGGTGTCGAGCGGTGACCTCGACCGGGCCCTCGCCCAGTTTGTTCAGATCGCCGACACGCCCGGCACCGCGGCTACCGACCCTTTTGCCCACGGCAATGCGTTCGACCGCGTCAACGGCTTCCGCGACGGGCTCGACAACGGCGCCGCCAAGTGCGCTAGCTACACCGACGCCAACATCGTCACCACCCAGGTGCCGTTCGGGAGCCTCGACGATCAGCTCTCTGGCGGGAACCTTCCCTTCCTGACCGATGCGCCCGGCGACGACATCTTCGACCTGATGCCCGAGGATCTCGAGCTGTTCTGGGCGGCAGAGTTCGAGCGCCGTTTCGGCGAGTGGGACCCCATCGACGGATCGGTCGTCACCTACACCGAAGGTAATTCGTTGCCGTGCGGCGACAACCAGGTCGACCTGTTGGCGTTCTACTGCGCAACCAACGACTACATCGGTATGGAAACCAACACCGCGATTCGTCAGCTCTACGACCAGTACGGCGACTTCGGTCCGGGAATCATCATGGCCGCCCAGTACGGGTTTGCCATCGAGTCGCGCCTTGGCGCAACCGAGGATCGGCTCCTCAACAGCTTGCAGGCCGACTGCTACGCAGGTGTCTGGACCGCTTCGATTCTTCCGACGTCGGATCGGCCGTTCGACAACACCGAAACCAGTCCCGACCGACGCATCCTGTCGATCTCTCCGGGCGACCTCGACGAGGCGGTCGAAACGCTGTTGGTCCTCGGCGACGAGAACGATACCGACGACAACCGGGGCACCGGTTTCGAACGGGTTGGCGCCTTCCGTGAAGGTGTCCTCAACGGCTTCGACGGCTGCAGCCGGTTCGACGCCTAACGGCGGCCCTTGCAGGTCGCACAAGAGATGATGGCCGTCGTTACTACTTGGACGGCGTGTCGGTGGGGGAGTCCGTGTCGGCTGTAGCGGCTGCTTTGAACCGTTCACCATTTTGACGATCGGCAAGCACTACGGCAACCGAGAGTGCGACGAGAAGCACGGCGATGAGCGCTGCAATGGGCGTGCGGTCACGCTGATCATCGATAATCGGAATCGACTCGGTCGGAAGTTCGATTGCACCAGCGACCTCGGTGCGGTCATCGGCGTCGGTCGCCTCGGCATCATCGAGTTCGGCATTGTCTAGTCCGGTGAGGTCGATGACCTCTTCCTCGGTCAGGTCGAGCTCAAAGGCGGGCTCAGCAGCATCATCGACGGTGATGTCGGCTGCCTCGACAACGAGCGGAGCACGGGTTGTGGTGGTGGGAAGCGAGGTGGTGGTGAACGTGGTGGTGCTGGTAGTGCTCGCAACAGCCACGGCAACAGCAGCCGCTTCGTCGTCCTCAAGGGTAGTGATGTCGTC
>CALJDK010000132.1 GCA_938023735.1 uncultured Acidimicrobiales bacterium | reverse complement strand
GGCAACACCGCTGAGCTGGCAAAACAGCTTGGCGTCGACGCCCTGGCTCAGCCCGAGATCACCGGCGACTTGGCTCGCGTGTCGCGCAGCCGCGATTCCGGGTCGTGGCGCCACTGGCTCACCCCGGCCGATCAGCTGGTGCTGGAGCCCGCCACCCACAACTTCCTCGACGAGTTTGGTTACGCCATCGACTGGAAGCTCGACCCCGATCCGGTCGTAGACAAGGCAGAGGCCAGCGACTACGTGCGAAGCCTCCTCGACCGCTAACCGCAGCGCCGACCGCTAACCACACCGCGCCCGCTTAGGTGGGGTGGATCCGCCAGTCTGCGCCGATGTCGACGAAGTCGCGGAGGGTGATCTCTTCGAGTGGTCTGATGGGCACTCGGGTTCGGCGGGAAGCTACCGGAGTATCGCCGTCGCTGATCTCCAGTTCGGCCGCGTATTGGCCAGGCGGAATCGAAAGAATCGGGAGCCGGATATCGATGGTTCCCCGGCCTTCAAGTCGTTGGTTGAGGTCCTGGGTGCTGGAGCCGAGGAAGACCTCGGTGTCCTGGGCTCGGAACCGGAGAGTGAGGATGGCGTTCTCGACCGGAGTTGCAAAGTCATAGGCAGCGTGGATGGCCAGTGGCGCCCCGGTGTAGCCGAACTCGATGCCATCGTCGGAGCTGATCTCAAGGTGGGTGATGGGGTTGTCGTCGAGCGAGCCGTCGTCGGTGGGAAGTGCCTCGTCGCCCATCGTCATGAAGTCGCGATACTCGCGGATGACCTCGCGAGGTTCGCCAAGCAGCTGGGCTTCGCCCTCATGCAGCCAAAGCACCTGATCGCAGAGGCGCTCCATGATGGCGAGTCCGTGAGCCACCAAGACGATGGTGACACCCTCCTCGCGCATGCGGGTCATGTGGGCCACACCATTCTTGGAGAAGCTCACATCGCCCACCGAGATGATCTCGTCGGCGAGCAGGATGTCGGGTTCCAGATGCACCGACACTGCAAAGCCGAGTCGAGCGCGCATGCCGCTGGAGTAGGTGTCGACGGGGTTATCGAAGAAGTCACCGATATCGGCAAGGGCGGCGACGTCGTCCATGATGGCGTCGGTGCGTTCGCGGGGGATGCCGAGCACCGCGCTGTTCATGTAAACGTTCTCGCGGCCGGTGAGCTGAGGGACGAAGCCGGCGCCGAGTTCAAGCAGTGCCGTAATGCGGCCGCGTACTTCGATGCGTCCTTTGGTCGGGGCGTAGATGCCACACATCTGCCGGAGCAGCGTCGACTTGCCCGAGCCGTTTCGGCCGATGATGCCGAGCATCGAGCCTCGGGGGACTTCGACAGAGACGTCCTTGACTGCCCAGAATTCTTTGGGTTTCGCCCGGTGGAAGCCGGTGAGCGCGGCCCGAAGGCCAGCGCCCGAGTCGGAGCGGATCTCGAACATCTTGGAGACGTTTTGGACGCTGATGGCGATTTCCGGGTCAGCCTCTGGCAAGCCGTGGTCGGTGCCACCGGAGTTGCTCGAAGGGTCGGGTGTTTCTTCGACGCCGGGCGTTGTTTGCGGCTCGATGCTCACGAGGCTCCTACTGGCCTTCTGCCGCTTTGCCGGCGCTGCGATGGAACCGCATCCAGCCGGTGACGAAGGTTACGGTGGAGATGACGATGAGGTACGTCCAGGTGGCAAGCGATGGCCACTGCAGCCGGTAGATGGCGTCGCGCGATGCTTCAACGACTTGAGTCATCGGGCTCCACCGGGCAATGCCGTTGATGATGGGATTCTTCAGCCGGCCGTCGATGATCGACAGCGGCCAGATGATGGGCGTTACGTAGAAGTACAGCCGCAGAAAGACATTGAACAGCATGCCGATGTCGCCGTAGCGCGAGTTCGGCACCGCCAGCCAGAAGCCGACACCCGACCCGAACAACATCACCAGCAGAAGCAGCGGCGCCATGGCGATCCACGTGATGCTCAGGGTGCGGATGCCAGTAATGCCCCACAGGAGCAGATAGAAGGCCATCAGCATGAGGATCTCGGGGATCATCTCGATCGACTTGCTCAGCACTTTGGCGATACTTGGAGCGGCGGGTGGGAAGAAGAGCTTTTTGCGCAGCGCCAGCGAGCCTGCGAACGCGTTCATCGTGCTGTTGGCCGATTGACGGAAGAAGCCCCAGAACACCAGCGCGGCGAACAGGAACGCCGGAAAGTTGGTGAGGCCCGTAGGGCTTGCCGCGCCTCGGCTGACGTCGAGGATGTAGCCGAAGACAAACGAGTAGATCGCCAGTGTGAGCAGCGGTTCGGCGAGCGACCAGATCCAGCCCAGGTAGGTGCGTAGATAGTTGGTCCGGAGGTCTTTCTTGACCAGGTAGCTGATGTAGCCGCGGTAGTTCCATACCTCGCGCATCGACTCGGCCAGCGAGCGCGACTGCGACGCTGACGAAAATACGATGGGAGGGTTCTCGATGGCCAAGGTCAGAGGTCTTTGGGCTAGATGTCGGTAATGCCGGGAATTGTCGGCAAGCTGCCTGGACGAAGGCTATCGCCGCCCGGTCGCCATGCGTACGCAACCCGGGGTACCCGAGCCGGGGCGAAGCTCTCGACTTCGAGGGACAGATTGGGGCTGTAAGCGGGGTCGCGCAACAATTCGTGCTCCCACGTATCGAGCATGTGGCGCACCTCGCCACGGAACCTCTCCTGCTTCTCAAGGGTGTCTTCGCCGCCTCGGCTCACCGATTCGTGGTGGTAGAGCTCGGCGAAGGGAGTAACGACCACCCGGTAACCGGCGGCACGAATTCGCAGACAGAGGTCGATGTCGTTGAACGCGACGGCGAGATGCTGCTCGTCGAGCCCACCGACGGCATCCCACACGTCGCGCTTCACCACCAGACAGGCGGCGGTGGCTGCTCCAACTTCGTGGGTGAGTACCAGCCGGGAGAAGTAGCCGTAGTCGGCACGCCCAGAACGTTTGTGGCCGTGGCCGGCCACGCCGCCAAGACCCAGTACCACTCCAGCGTGCTGGATGGTGTCGTCGGGGTAGTAGAGCTTGGCGCCGACGGCGCCGACGCCGGGCCGCAACGCCTGGCCCACCATCTCCTCGAGCCAATTGGGACTGATGACTTCGATGTCGTTGTTTAGTAGACAGATCAGCTCGCCGTGTGATGCGGCCACGCCGACATTGTTGATGGCCGAATAGTTGAACGGCGCGTCGTAGGTGAGCACCGTGGCCCGACCTGTGGTTGCGAGTTCGTCGAAGTAGGCGAGTGCGTTGGGGTCGTCGGATTGATTGTCGATGACGATGATTTCGACGGCGGGGTAGGTGCTCTGCTGCAAACTTTCAATGCACTGGCGAACCAGTTCGAGACCATTGCGGGTGGGAATGATGATGGATATCAGCGGGGCCGGCTGCGGAACTGGCCAGTGGATTCGGTAGGCGGTTGGTGCCGGGCCTACCTCGACCCGGGCCGGTGTTCCCGACCGTTCAAGATGTTCGGTGAGAGCGTTGATCGCAGCCTGCTCGGTGTAGTCCTTGGCGCCGGTGGACGCAGCGGTCGAGCCGGCAATTGCCCGCCAGTGGTAGAGCACGAAGGGGACATGGCGAATACGGTCGGCCGAGGTTTGTTCGATACAGCGAAGGAACAGGTCGTAGTCCTGGCTGCCCTCGAAGCCGAGCCGGAACCCGCCGACCGATTCGACCAGCGAGCGCCGAAGAACGGTGAGGTGGCTGAGGTAGTTCTGGCCAAGCAGGAGGTCGTAGTTAAACGGAGGCTTGAAATGCGGGTCGGAACGTTTTCCGTCGACAGAGATCTTGTCCTCGTCGGAGTACACGATGTCGAGGTCGGTGCCTTCGCCAGCTTGGGTGGTGATGGCATGGGCGACGAGGGCGAGGGCATGGGGTCGCAGCTCGTCGTCGTGGTCGAGTAACGCAACAAAGTCGCCGGTAGCCAGCTCGAGGGCGGTGTTTGACGCGGCCGAAATATGGCCGTTCTCTGGCCGGAGAGCCACCTTGATGCGGTGGTCGTTATGGTAGTCGGCCAGGACCTCCGCAACCGCCGCGTCGGTTGATGCATCGTCGGCGATGCAGAGCTGCCAGTGCGGATACCACTGGTCGCGCACCGACTCGATGGCCTTTCGGAGCAGGCGCGGGTCGGTGTTATAGGTGGGCATCACCACCGAGATTGTGGGCAGCGTCGCGGTGGGGTCCGGCAGACTCTTTGCCATGCTGGCAACCAGTTCGCGCCCGGCCGCCTCGTCGGCGGCATCAAGGGTGTCGTGCCACTTCACCCAGGCGTCATAGGAGATCGTGAGCGGGCCAGCTTGTCGTCGTTGAAGACCCTCGTAGTCGGCCACAAGTTGCTCGCGAAGCGCGCCCATCCCGCCACGCTTTACGGTGTTTGCCGTTCGGGTGAGAAGGGTCGATCGTGCTTCGGGTTCGCTTCGGAGACTGCCTGCGATCTTGGCGGTCATGCGCGCTGCCGCTTCGACTTGAGAGATCGGCGTCAGCGAGATCGTGTCAAGCCGGAAGCCGTTTGCGGTAAGCGGCACGTCGATGGACATCGCGGTGGTGCCACGAAGCAGATGGAACACCTTGTCGATGGTTCCCGAGCCCGAGCCATGGGTTGCTCCACCGATCTGCAGCGCCCGGCTCGTGCCGCCGATGGGGTGCATCGTGCGAAGGATGGGGGCGGTCCGGCGGGGGTCGTCGGAGTCGAAGTTGAGTCGTAGCCGAAACCATCCTTCGACGGTCTCGAGGTTCTCGATCTCCACGCGAAAGCTAGGTCGCGATCCGGCGACTCGCCACGGATACCCCACGACCGAGCCAGCGGCATCTGTAGCACCGGGGGAAATCTCTTCAACATCGGTGCCCGACACGAGGCGCACCCTGGGCGGTGCAGGTTTGGCCATTACGGCACGTACTTTCGGGTGAAGATTGCTGCGGTCAATAGGACGACGCCAAGCGCCGCGGTGACCAACGATGTCTGCGCGAAACGGCGGTCGATACGGTCGCTGCCGAACACGATGGCGGCGCCAAAAAGTAGTGGAATCAGTCCATGCCCGTACCGGACCAGCGAGTTGATATTCGACGACGACACTGCCACCAGCAGCCCCACCGCTCCGTAGATAGCCCACGACGTGAGGCCAGCGCGCCACACGGCGATAAGGAGCCCGACAAACACGACCGTTGCAAGGGCATGGAGCATCTCGGTTTCGTCGCCGGTCACACCACGGCCAACGGCCTGAGCGAAACGGGTGACCGGATCGCGGAGTTGGCCTCGAAGTTCGGATTGCGCATCGAAGGGCGCAAAGAAGCCTTGTGCGCTTTGCGACGCCCAGACGGCAAACGACAACACCCCGAGCGCCGGGCTGGCGACGGCGGCGATAGCCGGGGCCAGCTGTGAACGTGTCGGTCGATGCGTCCAGACTTCGGCGCCCGCATAGACGACGAGGAGTCCACCGACCGGTCGGCTGAGTCCGGCCAGCACGCCGAAAGCGACAACCGCGAGAAAACGTTGCCTCCGCAGTGCCAGGGCGAAAAGGCTGGCGAAGAGAATGAGCAGGGCTTCGGTGTAGGGGGCCACCAGTACGAACGCGGTTGGGAAGACGGACCAAACCCAGGCCACTCGCTGTGCGGCGCGCTCGTTCTGCAGCTCGAGTCGGGCCAGTTCGGTAACCGCGACGGTGGCGGCGAACGCAGTTAGCCAGGTGACGGCAATGAGTGCAAGGTCGAAGCGTCCACCAAAGACCGGACTCAGCAAGCGGCCAAGAATCGGTAGTACGGGGAAGAAACGAATTGCTCCGTCGGGGGCACCGTCGTAGCCGAGGTCAGCAATCGATCGATACCAGGTGGCATCCCACGAGAGAAGGCCCTGCTCAAGCGGAAGCGGTTTTGGCTCGCCGGCCAAAGCAAGCGCCAGCAGAAACCCGGCCCCGACCAGAACCCGGCTAACAAGCCAGGGAATGGCGGCCTGAGTGAATCGCTGCGAGACCGGTTGCGGTAAGACCGAATGTAGCGAGGCCGAGTCGGAGGATTCTGCGTGTGACCGGGTCATGGCGCGTACCGAAAGACGGTGGCGGGCTCAAAAACATTGGGGTCGCCGGCCACGATGAGTTCGATAGGTCGCTCGAGTCCGAGCGCATCGCGAAGGATCTCGCACTTGCCTTCGTAGGTTCGGTACGTGGTGGCCATCACCAGCCAAACGCTGCCACCTTCGGCCTCGGCCAGTGCGTCGGTGGCGAAGGTGGCCGGGTCCGAACCCCGGTTCCGAACTTCGTAGTCGCGCCAATTGACGCGCAGCGGTGAGCCTTTCGAAGGGAAGGTCCAAAGGAGGGGCCCTGGTGCGTCGGCCTCATCAACCGACTCGAGATAGCGGCTTGTCGATGGACCAAGCTGGTCGGGGCAAAAGACCACGACGTCGGCCGCGGTTGCCTGAGCGTTGAGTACCGCAGCGACGTCGCCGCCCTGCGTGCGTTTGGTGCGGGCTTCGACGGTGGTCATGGCGAAACCCACAACCACCAGAACTGCGAGCGTTCCGACAAAGACTCGGCCGCCGAGTTTGTCGAGTCCCATTGCGAGAAGGATCACGAGGAAGGGAATGAGCACCGAGAAGTAGCGAGGCTGAAACACCGATCCTGATGCCGCCCCGGCAACAAGACCGATAGCAAAGGTAAGGAGGAGAACCGCTGCTGGTTCGGCTGCGATGTGGCGAAGTGTGGTGAGTCGTAAGCCCTGTCCGTCGGCCCGTTCACCGAAGAGCGCCAGCAGGACGATTCCGACCATGACCATGCCGAGCAGTTGCGCTTCGCTACGAAGGCCGCCTCCAAGCTCGAAGATCAACAGCACGACGTCGGTTGCCGGTCGGCTGGGGTCGGCCCACGGGGTCCCGGTGTTCTGTGCCTGGTCGAGCAAGGCCGGTACCCACGGAAGATACAGCACGCCGCCGAGAACGAACGCGCCGATGAGTCGACGGGCGGCTACCGGGTTGAACGAGGACAACCGGCCGGCAGCGGCGACCAAAAGGAGGATGCCGACGCTGCCGAGGAACCAGATGGCCCAGTAGTGGGTGGACAGCAACAGGGTGACGAGAAGCGATACGCCGATGAGTCGTTCGACGGTGGGCTTGCGGCGGGCGTTGTCGAACATCCACCACCCAGCGAACGCCAAGAAGATGGCCAGCGAGTACATCCGGGTTTCGTTGGCGTACCGGATTGCGAACGGCAGCGCAGCCAAGATGACAACCGCCAACCGGCCGAGGCGTTCGCCACCGAATCGACGGCCGACAAGGTACGCGAAGGGCAGCGTCGCTACCGACACGACACCCGAAAGTGCTCGCACCGTCCGGTCGCCATCGCCCACCAACCCGATCCACAGATCGAGCAGGACGTAATACAGGGGCGGGTGTCCATCTTGGCGAAGCGCGTCTTCCAGTGCGCCCGACTGCGCGATGTGTACCGACAAGGCTTCGTCGAGCCACAGCGGTGAATCGGCCACAAACCGAAGCGCGGTACCAATGGCGACGACGAGGATGACGACCACCCAGGGGAGCGGCCGGCTACTCACGGGAGGTCATCGAGACGAGACTCCATCCGCCGAACCCGATCGGACAACTCGGCCAGCGTCGACTGCTCGTCGAGGTTGGTGTAGTCGATGAGCTTCTTTGCGGCCCGAGCTGCACTGAACGCTACCTTCCGCACCGGCGAGTTCTTGATCCACGGGTTGTCGATGTTGTCGGGAAACTCGAGCTGGTTGACCGACCGCTCGAGGAGATGCCATCGCACAACTTTCTCCAGCGCATCAGCATCAGCCGTGTCGTCGGCAAGAACGGCCGTCGTCAATCCGGCAAACAACCCGGCTTCTGCGTACAGCTCGGGATGAAAGTTCTCGAAGAGATACCGGTTGGGCACAACCTGGCGAGGCCATTCAGAAGGGTATTGCGGCCAGGCAAGGGTGGCGTAGGGCTCGGGCTCGGCAAACGTATCGGGCGACAACAGCCGGCCAAAGTTGCCATAAACCGACCACTCGCAGAGCGGGTATTTGGCTGCCGCTGCCGCCGCGTTTTCGGTGACCCGCCGATACAGGTCACGGTCGATCAGCTGGGGCATGTGCGATGCATACGACAGAGGCTTGAGGATTCCGTAGTGTTGAAGCACCAGAAACGTATGCAGCTGTGAATCGTCGAATGACGTGTCGCCGCGACGCCATTGACCAAGCTCATAGAAGTAATACGACCGATGGCGGTTGTCGTCGGTCACGAACACATCAGAGGAGAGGGAGCGAAGCGGGCGCGAATCGTCGTCCGACATGATGAAGGTGTCGGTGATTTGGGGCGGCGAATTGGCCCCGGCGATGAGTTGTGCCCGAAGCATGAAGTTGCGCTGCGAGTGATTGAGCGCGGCAAGGCTGACCCCGGGAACGATGCTCTCGTCGTCGACGACCAGTAACGGAAGTCCGGTGTCGGCCGACCCGGCCTCCTCGAACGTGTCGCGCAGAGCCCGAGGTACGCAGACCACGACGTCGTCGACAAAAGGCATCTTGGCCGCAACGTGGGTGAGGGTCTCCACAAACACGTCGGGACGCGCCGACAGGTACACGATTTGCACGACCCGATGCTAGTGGGTGGGCCTGCCCAGTACCGTCACACCAGCTAGTCGCGAAGTTGTTGTTCCACTTCGGAACGGGGCACCTTGCGTTGGGTCGAAAGTTCGCGGCGAGCCTTGTAAAGCGCCGGCAGATCGGTGGCTGCGAGGGCGATGCCTTTGGCGCGACGGGCAAACAGGGTGCTGTCGCCCACACTGTTGGGTTCACGCACTGCACCGGCCCGGCGGATGCCGATCTTGACCGCCGACCCAATACTTTGCGCGACGCCGCGAAGAAGTACCGGGGTCGAAGCATTGCGGGCGAGCATTCGGAGTCGGTTTCGCTGCTGGTACACGTCGGTAAGCTCCGAGCCTTGCCCGGTCGAGGCCGAATGGCGATGCCGAACCACCACGTCGGGAACGTAGCGGTAGGCCCAGCCACGGCTTTGGCCACGCCAGGACAGGTCGGTGTCTTCGTAGTAGAGAAAGTAAGCCGGGTCGAAGAGTCCGACGTCGGCCAGATAGTCGGCCCGCAACATCACGGCGGCGCCGCACCAGGCAAAGACATCGGTCGGCTCATCAAAGGTCCCGTCGTCGAGATGAAAGAAGCCGCGGTTTCCGCCGATGCCGTTGGCGTCGACCCAGGATCCGGCGTTCTGGATGTACTGCTCGGGGGTGCTATCCAACGGAATGTCGGTAGCGGACTCGACCGATGTCGTTGTGGCAACGATTGGAGGAGGGCCCGGAACCGTGGCGCTGGCGGGTCGAAGAATGATGGCGGTGGGCTCGACGCTACGAAAGAACACGGTGGCTACGGCAGAAGAGTCCTCGGGATTGGAGGGAGCAGGGATGAGCAGGGTCGAGCTGGCGCCGATATGCCATTCGGCACCGCCCGACGTTGCGACCCGAGTAGCGGTATCGCCGACGACATGGCAACGGCTGGTCACGTCGATCCCACCGATCTCGACCTTGGTGAGCCGCACCTGCTTGCTGGCGCCTGAAATCGCGGGGTCGCTGGCGGTCAAACGGATGGAGACGTGTTGGTCATCGAAGATGATCTTGGGCGCCGCGGCACCGACGGAAGGGTCATCGAATGCTTCGACCAAGCCGGTGGCAAAGTCGGCGGGAACGAACGCGTCGGGATTGACCAGCGCTATCCAGTCGACGTTGTCGAGATCGGCGAGCGCCTCGTTGTTTGCCCCGAATCCGGTATTGGTTGGGAGCGGGATGATCGACAGGCGCGGATCGGCGTCGAGGGCGGCCAACGACGCGATGCTGTCATCGGTCGAAGCATTGTCGACCACCACGACCTGGAGGTCACCCGGCCACTCCATGGCGAGAACATCGTCGACGCAACGGCGCAGAAGGTCGCCCCCGTTGTGGTTCACCACCACAACCCGGAGGCGGTGGTTGCTACCCACGGAACTCCGACAGTCGGCGTTTGGCCACCGCCATCGACTTATCGGCGAGATGTTTCGCGCCGCCGACATCGAGATGTCGTTGCACTCTGGCCAGCGCACTGCTTTGGTCGCGTCGAGCACCGCCTGCGATGTCCTCGATAAGGCGGGCTGTGGCCGGGTTGGCCCGATCGGGCGCCATACGAGGGTTGTCGACGAAGGCCACCAGCGGAGCCAACGCGTCGGCCCATCGGTGATGTTTGGCCCGAGAGACGGTGTTTTGGGCAACCTTCGCCCGGGTGGCGGGGTCGAGCAATTCGAGACACGCCTCGGCGAACGAGTCGGGATCGAGGGGCGGCACCATCCGTCCGGCCCCATGAACCGCTAGTTCGCGGCTGAGGTCGTCGCCCATGGTGGAGACGGTTGGAAGCCCGGCCCAAATATGGTCGAGCAGTCGGGTGCGGAACGCGAATTCGGTTTCGGCGTGATCGGACTGGGCAAGGACTCCTAAGTCGGCGTCGGCGAGGAGGTCGGCACGCTCGGCATTGGTGATCCACTCCTCATGGATCAGAACGGCGTCGTCGAGCAACCCAAGATCGGCCGCCCGGTGTTTTGCCCGACCGACCATGGCCATTGGTTCGAGCGCTTTGTTTGGGTGTCGGCCGCCAAGCAGAATGAGCTGCGCCCCTGGGTGAGCCTGGCGGATTCGCGGCATTGCCTCGATGACGGTGATGGGGTCAAGCCAATCATGAAGGCCGCCCGCCCAAAGTAGGCGTGGCGACCCGGTTGCGGCCGGAATATGGTCGGCGAAGGTCTTCGTGGGGGCGAACGGTTCGTCGTCGATGCCGAACGGGGCGATAGCCAGCAAAGATTGAAACGTCGGGTCGTCGGCATGGGTCGAGGGGTTCAGTCGTCCCGCGGCTGCCAGGTGGCCGAGCCAGAGATGTCGTTGCGTACGAGAGGCGCACAGGAAAAAGTCGCCACGGGCGATCTGTGCGGCCAACGTCGACAGGCTTCCGTCAAGAAGATCGAGCTGGCGAATCGGGTCATCGCCGCCGCGATGAAGCGCTTCAAGATGAAAGGGATCGTACAGATCGACCACGATCGGCACATCGCTCGTGGCCAGCGCGGGCAAGAGCCGAAGCGCTCCGCCTTGCACGACGGCCACATCAATGTCGGACGGCGGACCTGCGGCGATGGAACGCGGGTCGGCGGCGATGGCCTCATGCCCGGCCTGGCGAAGAATCTTCTCGATGGCACGCACCCGAATGGCCGGGCCCGCCATTTGTTCACCGAGCGGCTCGGCCGAAACTACAAGGACGCGATTGGCACTCACAAGAACTCAGACTATCGGGCCGTTGCGTTCACCCCTAGGGACCGCTGAAGTTGTACGATTTGGCTTCGCATGGCCGGCCCTTTCTTCGCAATTTCTCTGATCTTGGTGCTCAGCGGCGCACTCAAGGTGGTGTCGCCCGAATCAGCGGCGAGCGCGTTGACAACACTTGGTCTTCCGGTTCCCGATCCGGCCGTCCGGTTGCTCGGGGTTGGCGAGATGGCTCTTGGCGTTACGGGGCTTGTCGTTGCTGGTGCAGGGGTAGCCCTGGCCGTTGCGGGAGCGTATGTGGCCTTCGCCGTAGTCGCCGAACTGCTTCGTCGGCCGTCCCGCGCCAGCGACGGGGCCGAGACCGTGGCCTCCTGTGGCTGCTTCGGCCGTAACGATACGCCGCCGTCACTGCTCCACACCGGGGTGAACGTTCTTGGTGCAGTACTTGGGTTTGGGGCGGTGGTCTGGCCGGCCGACGATGTCTGGACCGTGCTTTCCGACCAGCCGGCGGCAGGGGTCCCCTTTGCTGCCCTGGTGTTGCTGGGTACCTACCTGATGTTTCTTGCCTTCACGGCACTGCCCAAAGTCTTTGCTCCGCCACCGGTCGATGTCCCTACCTTCTCGGTGAAACCATGAGCACTCGTTTGGTGAAGCGCGCCGCGACGTTACTCGAGGGCCGATCCAGTCGACGCGGGTTCCTTCGGAAGTCGGCGCTTGTTGGTTCAGCAATGGTCGCAGCTCCCGGAGATTTCGTGCTCCGGCCGGGCACCGCGTATGCAGCCATCTGCAACTGCAGCGGTTCGGCCTGCCAGTGCGGGTCGCAATGCTGCGACGGCTACACCGAGTTCTGCTGCACGATCAACGGATCAAATGGCTGCCCGCCCGGCACGCTGTATGGCGGCTGGTGGAAGGCCGACGGTTCAGGATTCTGCGGATCCGGACCCCGCTACTATCTCGACTGCAATGCCCCATGTGGCGATTGTGGTTGCGGCCCGAGCGGCGTCTGCTCGGGTTCGTGTTCGGGGACGCCGTGCGGGTGCGCCAACGGTAGCTGCGCCAACCGAAAGGCCGGCTGCACCGGGTTTCGCTATGGCCAATGCAACCAGGATGTCGCATGCCTTGGCCCCATCGTCTGTCGGGTCGTCACCTGCGCGCTTCCCTGGGCGCTCGACCCATCGTGTAGCACCACACCCCGAACCGACAACAACACTCGTGGTCACAACGCCGCATGTCTTCAGGCCGACCCGGGCGACCTGGCCGGAAAGCTCACCACGGTGCAACTTGCCCCCGGTGGCTTCCGGGTTGTCGGGTACGTTAAGGCCGGCGCCCCCAACGAGGTTCGGTTGTCGGTAGGCACGGCCAACTTTGTCGACGTCGTGGCCAACAAGACCGCTGAGGCGGTCGGACAGACCGACAACAACTCCTCGCGGCGCTGGTTCGAGGGCATCGTAAAAACTCCTGCGGGGCCACACGTGATCTGCGCTGGGGTCGTCGATGGCAATCGTCTGCGCTCGGTCGGGTGCGAACACGTTCTTGCTCCAGCTCGCACCCCCTTCGGTGCGCTCGAGGCCGCACACCCCGGACCAGGCTTGGTTCGGCTCATTGGTTGGGCCATCGATCCCGACACGGACGGCCCGGTCAACATCAAGATCTCGGTCGACGGCGAGTTTGTTCGAACGATCAAAGCCAAACGTCGTCGCCGCGACATCAGCCGCAGGTACAACAACACCTTCAGCGAGAACCACGGGTTCGACGTGAAAGTCGACGCACCTGACAACAGCAAGATCTGTGTCTACGCCGCAAACCGCAAGGCCGGAAGGGGTCTGGTCCTTCTGGGCTGCGCCACGGTCGATCAACGCAGTGGGTCACCTATCGGTAGCCTCGATTCGGTCACCGAGGTGCCCGGAGGCGTGCTGGTCGAGGGGTGGGCGCTCGACCCCGATGTCAAAGGTGCCATCGACGTCGATATTCGAGTCGACGGGGTCACCGTCACCACAGTTGCCGCACGCAAGAAGAGGCGAGATGTCGGTCGGGCCCATCCGGGCTACGGCAAACGACACGGCTTCTCGGTGGTGGTGCCCGTTACGGCGGGCGAGCACGAAATTTGTGTTCGAGGCCGCGACACCGGGCCGGGTCGCACCCGCAAGCTTGGCTGCGCCACCATCACGGTTTCTTCGGCCTCGCCGACCGGCGGTATCGACAACGTCACGGTGCTTTCCGGCCGTCTGCAGCTTTCGGGTTGGGCTGTCGACCCCGATATCGTTGGTCCGGTTTCGGTTGAGGCAGTGGTCGACGGTGTGCTTGTGGCCACTGTCGTTGCCGATATCGATCGCCCTGATGTTGCCGACGCCTTCCCGCAACACGGTGGCGCTCATGGCTTCTGGTTTGACCTTCCGGCCTCACCGGGCCCGCACGAAATTTGTATCACCGCTCTCGACGCAACCGGCGATGCCGCCGTGAGCCTTGGTTGCCGCGAGGTGATGGTGCCATGACCGTGCTCGTCATCATCTTGACCCTGGTCATTGCGCTTCTTGCGGTGCTTGTGGCCGGGCTTCTTCGCAGCCACGCCGAGGTACTGCGGGCGTTGCACGAACTGGGCGTAAGCCTTGATCCCGACGATGCTGACGCGGCATTCACTGCGGGCGACACCACGATCGACCTTCGCACCCGGCCGGGTGTGGCCGCGCCTCGGGCAACGGTTGGTGGGCCCTCCGATGTTGTGGGTCTGACCCCCGATGGTGGCCTCGTCAACGTGGGCGTAACCGGCACCGATGGCCTGACGCTTCTCGCGTTTCTTTCGAGTGGGTGCCTCACGTGCGCCGGATTCTGGGACGCCTTCGCCGACCCCGATCAGCGGTCGGTCGAAGGTCTCGACGCCGAACTCATCATCGTGGCCAAGGGACCCGAGATGGAGAGCGAAGCATCGATTAGGGCGCTGGCCCCCAAAGGCGTTCGCACCGTGATGTCGAGCGATGCGTGGCTCGACTACAACGTGCCCGTGTCGCCGTACTTCATTTTGGTGCAGGGTGCGAGCGACAACGCCGATGACAACGGTGTCGCAGATGTCGCTGGTATCGCTGATGTAGGCGGCCGAATCGTCGGCGAAGGCGCTGCTTCATCGTGGGAGCAGGTCGCGAACCTTCTGAAGCAAGCAGTGGCCGACGCGGGTATCGCTCGCGGGCGAGCGTCGGCCAAACGCCGCACCGGTCTTGGTAAATCTGGTGCCGAGCGCCGTGCCGATACCGATGAAGAACTGAGGAACGCTGGCATCGAACCGGGCGACCCAAGTCTGTACCCAACCGGCCATCCCGATGCTCCGGGAGCATCGACATGACCAGTGTTGTGCTGTTGGTGCTGGGCGTCATCATCGCTATGGCGGCGGCTATTCGTTCCACCTGGTCACCCTGAGGTGAGTCGATGCTTTCGAGCATCCATCCGCTCGGGGAGCGGAGTCGACAAAGTCGCTGGTGGATCACCGCCACATCACACGTCATCGGGGCAGGCGCCGGCGGCGCAACCATTGGTTTGGCAGCCGGGATCCTTGGTTGGGCCACGGTTGGTCAACTCTCGCTCGGTTGGGTCGATGCCCCGGCCCGCCTGGGAGCGCTCGCCGCGATCGCGTTGGTTGCCGTGCTGGTCGAGCGGGGGACGTTGCCGATCAGGTTGCCGTCGTGGCATCGCCAAGTCAACGAAGCCTGGCTCGATGAATACCGAGGGTGGATCTATGGCGCTGGCTTTGGCTATCAACTCGGATTGGGTGTGGTCACCTTCATCACCACCGCAACGGTGCACGTGTTGCTCGTCGCGGTGTTTCTCAACGGCTCGCCCTTGGGCGGAGTAGTCGTAGGCTCGGTCTTTGGCTTCGTTCGGGGCGGGCTGCTGCTCACCGGCCGCACCATCACCTCACCGGCAGCGCTGCGGTCGTTTCACCAGCGCCTGGCCGATGGGGCCAGCACTGCCGATGCCCTATCTCGGGCTGCGCTCGCACTCACCGCAGGTGTTGCTCTTGTCGGAGCCGTGACCCTATGACTACCTGTGAGTGGCTATGAGTAGGCGTCTGGAAGCCCATGGTGTGGCGCTCGAGCTGCCCACCGGATGGGACGCCGAATTTTCTGGTACCGCGCCAACGGCGGCCCAGTCGCTTGGCGGCGAGGCATTTCAACCCTTGGTGGTGCACGCCGGAAACTTCCGGTTGCCCGCCGACCGCGGCGACTTCGGCAGCGGGGCGGTAGAAGCCATGGGTACCCGGGGAGTGCTGGTGTGCCTGCTCGAGTACGAGCCGGCGTCGGCCGAAACCGCATTGTTCAAGCGCAGTCGGTTACCGCGTTCTGTCGGTGTCAACGATGTGGCGCCACACACCCTTCAGCGAACCATCGCTGGGCAGGCAGGAACCCAAATCTTCTGCTCAGAGGCGGGCCGAGCGTTCTGCCTCTACGTGGTCATCGGCAGCTACAAACGTCGGGCCACCCTGGTACCGGTAGCCAACCAGGTGATCTCGTCGATCCAGGTAGCCTGAGACGCCAGATGGCCTGAGACGTCCGTGAGCGCCGTTACACTGCACGATTGTGACAACACGAATCGTTATCATCGGTGGCGGCCCAGCAGGTCATAGTGCGGCCACCTACGGTGCCCGCCTCGGTGCAGAAATTGTTCTCATCGAACGCGACGTTCTGGGTGGCGCCGCCCACCTGTGGGACTGCATCCCCTCGAAGGCCATGATCGCCACCGGCGGTGCGCTGTCGTTTCTGGCCCGCTCGGAAGGCATGGGACTCGAACAGGTTTCGCCCCATATCGATCTCGATGGTGTTCGCGAACGCCTCTCCGGTATCGAGGCCAAGCTCACTAACTCGACCAACCGGGTTCTCGAAAGCCAGAAGGTCCGAATCGTTGATGGCATTGGAACCCTGCTTGGGCCCAACCTGGTTCGAGCCACAACGCCCGATGGTGAACACGAGGATTTCGAAGCCGACTACATCGTCCTTTGCACCGGAAGTCGACCGCGCCTGCCCGATTGGGCCGCGGTCGATGGCGATCGCATCCTTAGTACCCGCGATGCGTATCCGCCCAAACAGCTTCCCGAACACCTGGTGGTCGTTGGCTCGGGAGTGACCGGTGTGGAGTTTGTACACATGTTCCGCTCGTTCGGTAGCGAGGTCACGCTGCTGGTGAGCCGCCAACAGGTATTGCCGGCCAAAGATCCCGAAGTTGCGGCAGCGCTCGAAGACGATTTCATCCGGCGGGGCGTCAACCTCATGAAGGGTGCCCGCAGCACCGGCATCGAGCGGACCGAGTCGGGCGTCATCGTGCATGCCGAAGACGGTCGCCACGCCGAAGGAAGCCATGCGCTTCTGGCAATTGGCTCCATCCCAAACTCCGAGTCACTGGGCTTAGAGAACGTCGGCATCGAAACCGACGGCGGGTACGTGACGGTCGATCACCATTGCCGATCCGCGGTGCCCCATATCTATGCAGCCGGCGACCTTTCTGGTCGACTTCCGCTGTCGTCGGTAGCGTCAATGCAGGGTCGCAAAATCGCCGAGCATGCAATGGGTATGCACGACCTGCCGCACCGTCACCTCGACTACGACAAGGCCGCCTCGGCCATCTTCACCGAACCCGAGATCGCCGATGTTGGTTTGGCCGAGGCCGACGCGTTCGCCGAGGGCCGCAAGATTCGCGTTACCAAGGTTCCGTTCTCGGTGTCGGCCAAGGCGCTCATCAACAACGACTCACGCGGCTTCGTCAAGATCGTGTCCGACCCGGCCACGGGCGTGGTGCTCGGCGGATCAATCGTCGGCCGTCACGCGGCCGAGCTCATCTCAGTATTGGCGCTTGCCGTCACCGCTGGCCTTACGGTGACCGACCTGGTTGAATCGCTATTCGTCCACCCGGCCCTTGCCGAGGTTCTAGGAGAGGCTGCAGAGTAAACGTGAGCACCGCCCAACTGCTGTTCGCCGCCGCAGCGGAAGAGGGCACGAGCACCCTCATTCGCACCGAGGCTGCCATTGTCATCCTGATCGCCATCGCCGCCTTCGTCGCTGTCATGGCGCGGCGCTTCCAGTTCCCGTTCACGGTTGCGCTGGTGATCGCTGGCTTTGCCGCCACCGCACTCGGCGATCTCGTCGCGATCGACGTATCACCAGATCTAATCCTGTTCCTGCTGGTGCCGCCGCTGCTCTTTGAGGCCACGCTTCACATTCCGTGGGCCAAGCTCAAAGCCGACCTCGGGCCCGTGCTCGTCAATGCACTCGTCGGCACGTTGATCGGCACACTGGCGCTTGGCTGGCTCGTGCACGTGGTGCTCGATCTTCCGTGGGAAGCATCGTTTGCGTTCGGCGCCCTCATCTCCGCCACCGACCCGGTTGCCGTGATCGCATTCTTCAAGTCGCTCGGCACACCAAAGCGCCTCAGCGTGCTAGTCGAAGGTGAATCTCTGTTCAACGATGCGGTTGCCGTTGTGGCCTTTGGCGTGGCTGTTGCCGCGGCGGAAGGAGGCGGGTTCACCGTTGGGGGCGCGCTTGAGAACTTCTTTGTGGTGTCACTGGGCGGCATCGCCGTCGGTCTTGTGCTCGGCTACGTCGTGAGCGAAGTGATTCTTGCTCGCGTCGATGACGGCCTGATCGAGACAACCACCAGCCTGGCGCTCGCGTATGGCTCGTTCCTTGTGGCTGAAGAATTCGGCGTCATCATCGGCCAAGACGATCTGCACTTCTCCGGTATCCTCGCCGTGGTCGTTGCCGGCCTCTTGCAGGGCAACCTCGGCGTGCACAACACCTCGCCGAGCACCAGGGTGACGCTCGAGCACTCGTGGGAGATCGTGACGTTCCTCGTGAACTCGCTGGTGTTCTTGTTCATCGGCCTCACGGTGAGCATCTCCGACCTTGCGGATGAGTTCGTGGCCATGCTCGTCGCCATCGTTGCCGTCGTGATCATGCGCATCCTGATCGTCTACGGACTCAGCAACGTGTCCGGCGGGCTGTTCCCGAAGCGCAAGGTGCCGATCGAGTTCCAGCACGTGATGTTCTGGGGCGGCCTCCGGGGGGCCATCAGCCTCGCCTTGGCCCTCACCCTGTCTGAGAAGGTCTTCGACCCAGAGACCGTGCAAACCATCCGCGTGATGACCTTCGGTGTTGTGCTGTTCACGCTGCTCGTACAGGGCACCACGATCGCCGCACTCATCCGACGCCTCGGGCTCGCAGGCAAAGACGACCGCGCCCTCGAACAGCAGCGGCACCAGGCCCGGTTGGTCATGGGCCGGGCCGGCCAGTCCGAGATCGCTCGACTGGGCGCAGACGGCGTGGTGTCTGACGACATGGCCGACGCCATGCAGCAGACCTATCAGGACAGCCTCAACACCCACACGGCCAACCTGACCGAGCACTCACAAGCCCATCCAGAGATGGCGGCGGCGATGCTCTACCAGGCTCGGCGCGACGCGTTGGCCGCAGAACGATCGGCCCTTGGCGATGTGCAGCGCACCGGGTTCATCGACGGGCAGGTGGCCAAGGAAATGAGCCTCGAGCTCGACCACCGTTTCGCAGCGCTCGACGAGATCGAAGACCGCTACGGGTCGAACCTTGATGTTGACGTCGACACCACCGACCTCGAAGACACCATCGAGGCCCTGGTCGCCGAAGAACTGGCCTGGCTCCGCTCCATCGGCCCCGGCAACGCCTCCGCAGACGCCATCCGCTAGCTGCTAACCGATCAGCACCCACACGGCGGCCCCGAAGTTGCGTGCACGAGACCGTCTCTGGATGGTGTGGTGCACGCAAGTTCGTTGAAGCTCGGAAGTTGCGGCCCTGTAGTTGCGTGCGTGGGGCCGCCCCCTGATGTTGTGGTGCACGCAAGTTCGTTGAAGCTCGGAAGTTGCGTCCATGGGGCCGTCTCTAGATGTTGTGGTGCACGCAGGTTCCCTCTGAGAGGAATTCGAGGTTGGTGACAGAGG
>CALJDK010000131.1 GCA_938023735.1 uncultured Acidimicrobiales bacterium | reverse complement strand
CCGGCATTCTGCGCCCCCTCAGCGAGACTCTTGCCGAGCCTGTCACAGGGGGTTGGCAGTATGTGAGTTGTGGAACCTACGTCACTTCGATTTGCTCGCACGGCTCGCCAATTGGCCGAGACGTCGCGCCGGATTGGATTGACGGCGCCCGCGTTCCGTAGCCCACCCCGCCTTCATGAGGTCGATCGGTCTATTCGCCGGCAAGGATCTCGCTCGACGGTCTCGATCCAGCTTCGCAATCGGCCCTGGAGCGCCATCGTTGCCGACATGATTGAAGGCATCGTGGTAGCAAATCAGCTCGAACCGGGGCCAGCGCTGCGGCTTCGGGCTCAGCTGTGGGAGGCAATCGACGAGTCCGAACTGCAAGTCGCGTAAGCAAGCAGTTACCGAACAGTCAGCAAACAGACTGCAAGCCGAGGGAAATTCCGTCGCGAAACAACGTTCGCCCGCGCTGAAATTCGTTCGAAAACGACCGATCATAGAAAGGCACGATGTGGCATCCTCTGTCGGGCCGTGCGTACATGATTGACGTACTCGAACCATTTTGAGAGCAGTACCCGAAGTGCCGACCCCCCTTTCCCACCGAGTTTCGAAACCTGCGGCCGTGCTCGCCAGCATCGGTCATGGCGCGGCGCGCCTTCGCGTCATCGCTCTAGCGATGGCGCTTCTCGTGTCGGTGGTCCTCATCGCTTCACCAGCTGCCGCCCAAGATGCAGAAACGTCGGGCAATGTTGCGTCCGTGGCCGGATGTGTGTCGACGGCCGACGATGTGCGTGTCCTCTTTCTCATCGATGAGTCGGGAAGTCTCAAATACACCGATTCCGACGACGAGCGAATCACCGCCGCTCGGTTTGCGCTCGAGAGCTTCCTCGACCTTTCGCTTGAAAAGACGGTAGAAGCACGCACGGCCGGTTTCTCGTCAGACTTCCGTGACGAAACTGGCGAGTGGATAGAAATTGGCGACGCCACGGTCGATGGGCTTGCCGATGAGATCGACTCTTTTGCCGAGCGCCGTACCGGCCTCGATACCGACCTTCCCAACGCGCTCGCCGGCGCCTTCGACACCCTTGACCCGGTCAGTCCGGGCACGTGTAACCTCATTCTGCTTTTCGCCGATGGCGGTTATGACCTTGTTCCCCGCAGCACACCAGAGCGGGTTGCCGAGCTGGGTATCGGGAAGCCCTATGCCCCGGGAGTCGACATTGTCGACGCCGAAACGGTTAGCGAGGCACGGGTTCTGGGGCGCGAAGCGCTCTGCGATGACGAAGACGGCACCATGGCTCAAGTTGATGAGGCCGGCGTGCGCCTGGTCACCGTCGCTCTTGCCGACAGCGAGTTCATTAATACCGACCTGCTCGAATCGCTCACGACGGGACGTTCGCCCGGCGGCCAGTGCGGCTCGGACTTCTCCGGCAATCGAGGGGCGTTCACCCCCGTCTCCAGCGACGACCTGGCACTGTCCTTCGGCGCCATCACAGGTCGAGTCGCTGGGGCCGACGTTGCCCGCAGTTCCATCGCCGTTTGTTCGGTGGGCGAAGAGTGCACCGGCGCTCTCGAAGTAAGCGTCGATCAGCTCATCGATCGATTCACCGTCGATGCGTCGTTCTCCGATCCTTCCCAGGAACTCATCATCACCCACCCAGACGGCACCGACCGGGCCCGGTTGGCGTTCGCCCGCGATGCCGAGGTCACCATTGGCGGCGCCGTCGCCAAGGCTGCATGGATCAACGAAACCTCGGTGAAGGTTTCGGTCATTCCCACCGGAAATGGCGAACTCGCGCCGGGACAGTGGACCATCGCTGCGCAATCGCCCTCGCCCGACAGCGACCCGGCCAACCTGCTCGTTACCCGCTTCCCCAACCTCGAAGCCGGACTCGTGCCGGGTGATCCGTTCATCCTCGGCGAGCCGGGGTTGGTCACGGCAGCCGTCACTACCCTTGAGGGTCGCCCCATCGAGGGTCTCGATATCGAAGCCGATGCGACGGTGACCGATCAGCGAGGCGAGCAGTTCGAGGTTCCGCTCACCGACACCGGCACGGGCGACGGTACCTTCTCAGGCACACTCGATGTCCCCAGCGATTTCGTCGGGCCGGCCGAACTCAGCCTCGAAGTTCTGGCTCGCACCACCGATGGCTTGGAGTTCACCGACTCTGCCGCAGGCACTGCGTTCGTCGAAACGCAACCGTCAGCTATTCCTGAAACACCAACCACATCACTGGGTAGCCAGCTTGGCCGCCTTGCGATCCTCGGATTGATCTTTCTCGCCGCCCTGCTGGTTTGGGCGTTTCTTTGGCGCCGAAACGAAGCTGCCGAAGCCCGCTTCGAACTCGAGGGCATCAGCGTTGCCTCAATCCCTGTTGTAGTTCGCGGCGATGGCGCACTGTTCCGTATCGACGGCCAGACCCGCCCACTGGCCATGGCGCCATCGGACTTCCACGGTCACGACGACCCAACCCCCAGCAGGGTTCTCAAGCTTCCGAAAGTCGAGCTTCGGGTCAACGCCGCTCGCCATCCCTTCGACGAGCGCTCTGCCGATGCCAGCTCGGTACAACCCATCACCGGCAAGTACGGCTCTGACGATCTGTATGTCACCAACATCGATTCTGAGCTCGGCGGATCATGGTTGTTCCTGCTCGATACCCAGAACAGCTTTGAAGCCAACGCCGATAGCGCCCAACAAGCCTACGGCAGCGTTGCTGGCGATCTCATGGTCTTCCTGTCGAAAGAAAAGACCAACGTTCCCCGGTTCTTCCAGGAGCTTCCCGACCAGCTCGTTCCGGCGGCCCGTCTGCTCTACCGCAATGTTCGAGCAGCATCAGCCAGCGACACCGAAAACACCACCGCCGACATGCTCGACTGGGTGGATCAGTGGGCCGGTCCAAAGGCCGACAGCACTCCCTAGCTGTGTCACGGGTTCGGTTGCAGGCCACCGAACACCGTCGACTTTGCCTCGGCTTCTTCGCGGGTTGAACAGGTCTCGGAAAGCGGACACGAGCGACACCCGAAGAACGAGGCGGACCGTGCAACGCCAGTCGCGCCGCGGCCGTCGATGGAGCGCAGCTCAAGGTCGGCAAGTCGCTCGCACAGGGCGAGCCCGCGTTCGATCATTGCCGTGTCGACCGCAACTTTGTGCACCTGGCCGAGCTTCGGCATCACGGCAGCGACGAACCCGGGCGCTACCCCCGACGCCAAGGTGGCGGCCGTGCCTTCGAAGTCGAGAATCGCGTCGACAAACGCCGGGGCAGTGACGGTGAGGAGCAGCGTTTCGGCGCTGGGGCCTTTGATGTTCTTTCGCCCGTACAGGCCATCGACGCGGGCTTCGATCATGAGCGCCCGGCCGGGGTAGTAGAACCGCATCGGGGGTCCATCGACTGGCGGCGGTTTCAGCGCCTCGGCTTCAAGGTCGGCATCTCGCACAGTTTCGAGGAGCGATGCCACCCATCCCGATGACCGGGCGGCAAGCAAGGCTCGAACCCCTGGAGGTTGTTGTTTGAGCCAACCATCGATGAACTCAGAATCGGGTGCGGCATCGTCGATGGTGTTGGCCATCGTCGAGCGCACTGCCCGTTGGACGTTGGTGACGCCATCGTCGGAGAGATACCGATGCAGCGATCGCACGGCCAGCCAGCGGGTGGCCTTGAGCACGTCCCATCCGTCAAAGCCCGTCGATGCCGTGACCCGAGCCTCGCAATCGAGCATGGTGGTAAGCCCAAAGTTGGCCAACCGGATTCGTTCGTGATCGGACGCATCGCCATAACGGCTCTCGGCGGTCTGCAGCGCGGCGGGCTGAAGCCGTTCGCGGGCCCACTCCTGGGCGTACTGTCCGAGTTCTCGTGGTGTGCGCTGACTCATGAGGCATCGACCGCAAGCGATACCGACGAGCAGTGGGTGCGACGAGGGCACACCGTGCAGTGCGGCCCGGGCTGTTCCGGAGCCTCGGCACGTGGGTTCGCAACCATGTCGATCAGAATGCGGCTGGCCGCAACCAAGCGCCGCGCCGCGGACTCAAGCACCCCTCCAGTTACCTTTTCGACCAGGATCGCCGGATCGCCCGTACACACGGTGACAATGGCCAGCGGCGAATAACCGGTTCGAAGCGTCTCGAGCAGCGCATACAGGAACGCATCGGCCCGATGGTCGCTGTGGGCATCGCCCGCCTTGACCTCGACCACAACACCGCTGCGAGGTCTGCCGGGTTGGGTCAGAAGCATATCGTAGCGAGCGGTGGCGAGAAGCCGGCCACCCGCAAATGCTGCTTGGCTGGTGAACTGCGGTCGCACCACCCAATCGAGCGACACGCCAGAACAGGTCCTCTGGATCGCCGCCGAAAGCGGGGTCAGCTGCTCGGTGAATTCGGCCTTTTCTTCACGCGACGAGGCCCGCCACATTTCGATACCGATGTTCTCGGGATCGATTGCCGCCACCCCCTCGAGCACGTCGATGAGTTCAAGCGGTTTGCGTGGCGACATCGAAGCCACCACCGCAGCGACGTCGGCCACTGCGCCGCGGAGGGAGTGGATCGGCTCGATCTGACCACCAAGGTCGGCGAGCGCCTTCGCCGGACACGCCAGCACCGAGGTAACCCGCCCTTTGGGTACTCGAACCGGCAGCAACGACGGATCGATCGCTGCGACGTCGACAGCCTCGGTCAGTTGCTGATCGATCGACGAACGCAGATCCTCGACGTCAGCGGCGGTGTACGCCGACGTACCGATGGCCTCATCGAGCTCGACGAGGACCGACCCGAGCGTGACCTCTGCTGTGGACATGCCTCGACCGTAGCAACCATGACAGGATGAGCGAATGAGCTTTGTACGCCTTGAACGAATCGACGGTGTAGCCGTCATTACCCTCGACGACCCCGATCGTCGCAACATTGCGAGTTTGCCAATGAGTGCCGAACTCGACGAGATCTTCGACGAGATCGAAGCCGACGAATCGGTCGGCGCAATCGTACTCACCGGCGCTGCCCCGGCCTTCTCCGCTGGCGCCGACCTTGAAGACCTTCTTGCCGGCGGTGGCCGCGAGGGCCTGATGGCGGTTTACGCCGGATTCCTGCGATTCGCCAACACTCCGCTGCCCACAATCGCCGCAGTCAATGGCGCCGCTGTCGGCGCCGGCATGAACTTTCTTCTTGCCTGCGATGTCATCATCGCCGGCGAATCGGCAAAGTTCGACAGCCGCTTCCTTCAGATCGGCATTGGCCCCGGCGGAGGCCACACCTGGCGGATGCGCAACCACACCGATCTACAAACGGTGAAAGCCATGGTGCTGTTCAGCGAGGTCCTTCGGGGCAAAGAAGCCGAGCGCGTTGGTTTGGCCTGGCGCTGTGTACCCGATGACGAGCTGTTGGATCACTCGATCGCAATGGCCAAGAAGGCGGCGGCGGCGCCTCGCGAGCTGGTGATGAAGACCAAGAAGACCATCGTCGATACCGAGATGATCACCACGGGCGCCGAGTCGGTCGAGCACGAGATCGACACCCAGGTTTGGTCGATGGGCGAGCCGGAGTTTGTGGAGTTGGTCAACAAACTCCGCAAGAACATCAGCTCAAAATCTTAGCAAGTTAGAGCCACGCCTCGAACTGTTCGCGGCGGGCTTCCCAATCTTCGGAGGTAACCGCGTACCGAATGTGGTCTTCCCAAACACCGTTGATTTCGAGATACCGCAGCGCGGTGCCTTCGTTGCGGAGCCCAAGTTTCTCCATGACTCGCCGGCTGGCCGTGTTGCGCGGTATCACCGATGCCTGAACCCGGTGCAGACCCAGATCCTCGAAGGCGTACTTGATGGCCACCACAAACGCTTCGGGCGTATAGCCCTGGCCGGCGTGGGCTTCATCGATCCAGTAGCCGATATAGGCACTTTGGAATGGACCACGGTGAATCGACGAAATGTTCATCTCGCCTGCGAATACGCCACCGACAAACACCCCGAACCCGTACGCGGTGCCGACCTGTCGTTCTCGTTGACGGGCACTGCACCGGACCGAGAACGCTTGAACGTCTTCGATGGGGTCAGGGTGGTTGGGAAGACGTTGGGGCTCCCATTTGAGAAGCCACTCGGCGTTTCGACGGCGAACCTCGCGCCATTGCTCGAAGTCGCTCACCACAAGTGGACGGAGAAGAACTCGACGACCAAAGAGCGTGGACATGTCAGTCTGCTTCCGCGTGTTCGTCGTGCTCACCGTCTATCAGCGTACGTACGATTCCGTCCAAGATGTCGGACTCTGAGACCAAGCACTCCTCGAACCCGAAATACCGCATGATCCGCACCAAGATGCACATGCCCCCCACGATGACCTCGGCACGTTCGGATTCGAGGCCCGGGTTAAACACCCGATCTTCGAGAGACTCGGTCACGACCGTCCGGTAGACGTCTTCGGCGGCGGCTTTGGTGAGCGTGAAATGATGAATAGCGTCGCGATCGTAGGTTTGGAGACCCTGTTCAATCGCTGCCGCCGCGGTGACCGTGCCGGCAAGGCCCACCATGGTGGTGGCGTTGGCCATCATCGGGTGGAGGCGAACCACATCGTCGAGATGCACCTCGGTGATCGACAAACACGCCACGAGTTCTTCGGGCAGCGGCGGATCGGATTCGATATACGCCTCGGTGAGTCGGACACAGCCGACATCGATGGAAATGCCCGACTCGAACCGGGCCGCACCGAAGGCGAACTCGGTGGAACCGCCACCGATATCGACGACAAGGTACGGACCCTTGGTGGGATCGAGTTCGGCCGTGGCGCCGTCGAAAGAAAGCCGGGCTTCAGCATCGCCCGAAAGCAGTTCGGGGCGAACACCCAGAATCTGCTCGGCCCGATCGAAGAAGTCCTCGGCGTTGGACGCGTCGCGGGCAGCGCTGGTTGCTACCGCCCGGATCTGCGTTGCCTGATGATGATCGATGAGGGCCTTGTACTCGGTAAGTGCCGCAGCGACCCGTTCGATGGCTTCGGGGCTTAGCTGACCGGTCCTTTGAAGGCCCTCGCCAAGCGCAGTAATGGTCGTACGGCGCTCGAGGGTATCGGTGCCGTTGCTGATGAGAAGACGGGTGGAGTTCGTGCCACAGTCGATGGCGGCGACCGGTTCGCTACGCACCGTCGGCCCGCCGTCCGTCGACCGGCACTTCGCCAGCAGAGCTTTCGTTGGCACGAGCATCGAGCTGGTCCTGCACCCACTGCCCCACCGGGTCGTCGCCACCGGCCAGATACCAGGCGTAGTGCGCATGCAGGCACTTCACGCCCCGACGGGTTCCGCCCACGCCATCGTGGGGGCGAGGCCCGGCGTAGTCATCAGCAATCAAGGCATCGCGCTCGGCGGCGTACCGAGCATGCGCTTCGGCGATGGCCGGCAACCCTACGGCTTCTTCGGCGGCCTTCACCCCGCCCGCAGATTCAATGCGGCCGATTTCTGAGCGAATGTCGGCGCCCACCAACCAGTAACGGGTTGGCATCGGGCGACCGCTGTCGAGCAACGGCGCGTTGCGGATGACCACCGGAACACCGTCAGTGTCACGGACCACAACATCAAAAGCGCCCGCAGGGGCGCGACCAAGAAGCCTGGTAACAACCTCGATGTCGGCTTCCCGCTGAGCGATTTCGGTGCCGCTCAGGTTTGGGTCAGTTTGCTCAGGATCCACCAAAGATCCGGCGCAGAATGAGAAGCAACAGCACCACTCCGGCAATGGGTGCGGCGCGTTTCATAAGCGGCGCACCGGCAGTGTCGAGCAGGTCGACAGCTTCGGGCTCGGCCATATCGATCTTGCGAACGGTTGGTTCGGCGGGTGTCGCCGATCCGTTCGAAGTTGCTGCTGCGGTAGCGCCAGCAGCCGCGGCCGTTGCAGCCCCGGAAGCGTCGCCGCTACCCGAGCCGGTGTCAGCTGAGCCCGATGTGTCAGCACCGGTGCCTTCCTCTTCGAGAAGTGTCTCGAGGTTGTCGGCGAACTGACCCATGAGCTTGCCGCTGATGTCGGCCATGACACCTCGACCGAACTGCGCGACCTTTCCGGTGACGGTGAGGTCGGTGGTTACGTCGACTCGGGTAACGCTGTCGCTTACCGGCTCAAGCTGCGCGGTGATGAGCGCCGATGCGTTTCCGGCGCCGCGGGTATCGCGACCGTCGCCCTTGAGGACGACCCGGTAGTTCTCTTTGTCCTGCCCGACGAAGGTGGCAGCGCCCTTGTACTGCGCCGTGATGGGTCCAACCTTCACCTTGACGATCCCGCGGTATTCGTCGCCTTCGATTTCCTGCAGCTGGGCGCCAGGCAGGCACGGCGCGATGCGTTCGACATCGTTCACGATCACCCACGCCTCGTCGATCGGCGCTTTTACTTCAAAAGAGTTATTCAGGTCCATCGTTCAAGATCCTCCACAGTGTCGATATCGAACGGACGTCCTTTGCAAGCTACCTCGCGAACGAGGTCAGGCCTTGATCGGAATAGCACCCGCGCCCCCTCGTCGCCGTCGATTGGTAGCAATGGCCAAACCACGTTCGAGAGCTTTACGGGGGGCCGCCGTTTCGTTTCGAATACCGCCGTGACGATCTCGCCTTCGGCTTCGGCTACTGCCCGCCACGCCTCGGCGGTCACAAAGGGTTGATCGCCCAAGCCAACAACAAGGGCATCGTGTTCGGCATGCTCGGCGTAGTGCGCTGCTGCCTGAAGCGACGATGCGTGCCCGCGCTCCCATTCATGGTTCTTCAGAACGGTGATTTCGCCCGGCAACATGTGGTCGAGGTCGACAGCTCCGGTCACGACAATGACCTCGTCGAGACCCGCAGCCAGCAGAGGCTCGAGGCAGACCTCGATGAGCGGACGACCTTTGAAGTCAGCCAAAAGTTTGTGGGTCGGACCATGAAATCGGCTTCCTGCGCCTGCGGCGAGAAGCACTCCAGCAATAGACATCGGCAGACCCTAGCTCCCACAGGGACCAAGCAGACCAACGGCGTCACCTAGGGTGGGACTCATGTCTGACTCGTACCCGCCAACCGATGCCACGCCATCGACCGGTGATTCGCCGATTCCCGATAACCCACCGTCGCTCCTTGATGCCGTCGTACTACTCGCCGACTCGGCGCAGGTATCCGAGGGAAAGCTCTACATTCTTGGCGGTGGACTCACCGTGCTCGGACCTCGCCCCCAACCGGTCGGTATCGCGATTCGTATCCAGGTGCCCTGGGACCGGGCCAACGTGTCACATCAGTGGAAGCTTGAGCTGCTCGACGAAGACGGCCACGCAGTGCAGGCCGCCAACGAAAAGACAGTGATGGTGGGTGGCCGGTTCGAAGCCGGGCGCCCCGCTGGCCTGCGAGCCGGCACACCGTTGAGTGTTCCACTGGCCATCAACTTTGCCACCCTCCCGCTTAAGCCCGGCCGCGGGTACACCTGGCGGCTGAGCATCGACGACGAAACCCGCACCAATTGGCGAGCCGGGTTCTCGGTCCGGCCACCCAAACAGTGATCCCTTACACCGACGATCTTCGAGACTCCATCGCCAATCATCTCGCCAATCATGAGCGACTCGAAGTACCCCTCGACGGGCGCCGTCATGCTGCGGTGGCGGTTGTGGTGGTCGACTCCAACCCGGGCGACGATCACGACGCGCCCGACGAGGCCGATCTCGACGAACTTCATCTCGACCCCGCCGACCGCGCGCTCCAAGACGCCGAACGGATGCATGGCGTGTCGGGTGGCGCCGCGTTTCTTCTTATCCGTCGAGCCGCCCAAATGAGCACCCACTCGCGTCAGTGGGCGCTGCCGGGTGGGCGGGTCGATACGGGCGAGACCGCCATCGAGGCCGCGCTGCGAGAGGTTCACGAAGAGGTTGGCCTTCGGTTCAGCGAATCGTCGGTGCTGGGCCTGCTCGATGACTATCCGACCAGGTCGGGCTATGTGATGACTCCGGTGGTGGTGTGGGGCGGCGGCAGAACCGACCTGCAACCCGAACCCGCCGAGGTCTTCGCCACCTACCGCATCGGCCTCGACCAACTACAGCGCGACAATTCGCCCCGGTTCATCGACATTCCCGAAAGCGACCGGCCCGTCGTGCAGATGCCGCTCGGCGGGGCCGTGGTGCACGCCCCTACCGGTGCGGTGCTGCTTCAGTTCGCCCGGGTGGCGCTCGAAGGCAAGCTGAACGAGCGGGTCGATCATCTCGAGCAGCCGGTGTTTGCCTGGAAGTAGCCCCTTGGCGCCGGGTGCTTACTCTTGATGGATTGCGCCGTCGGTGTCGCGCAAGGGCCGGGGAGCCGTTCGGCCAGTGCGCAACGCGATGATCTCGGCGCAGATGGAGATTGCTGTTTCTTCCGGGGTTCGGGCACCCAGGTCAAGACCGATCGGCGAGCGGAGCCGTTCGAAACCGGCATCGTCGACTCCTGCCTCGCGGAGCCGCTTCGAGCGGTTGTCGTGAGTTTTCCGCGAGCCCATTACGCCGATGTAGCCGACCTCGGTGTCGAGCGCGTGGGTGATTGCTGGAACGTCGAACTTGTTGTCGTGGGTGAGTACACATACCGCATCGCGTGGGCCGAGTGATTCGCCAACATCTTCAAGGAGACGGTTGGGCCAATCGACAACCACCTGGTCGGCCATCGGGAACCGCTGCTTGGTGGCAAAGATTGGTCGGGCGTCGCACACGGTGACTCGGTAGCCAAGAATTTTCGCGACGCGTCCGAGCGCAGCGGTGAAATCGACCGCACCGAAAATGAGCATCTGTGGCGGGGCCGCGAAGGACTCGATAAAGACCGACACCGCTTCTTCCCGGGCTTCGCCGTTTTCGCCGTAGTGGCGAATTCCGGAGCGGCCCGATGCCAGCTCTCCCAGCACGTCTCGCTCTACTACCCGGTCGAGTCCGGCGGTGCCGAGCGTGCCCATGCTGTCGTCATCGGGGGTAACAAGCAGTTTGGCGCCGGTGTTCGGGCCTTCGATGACCGTGGCCAAGGCAACAGGTTCTTCCGCCCGAATCGCGGCGGCCAACACGTTGTATAGCGGAGTAGATTCGTCGCTCATCGCCGGGCTACCAGTCGAGCGGTTCGAGAAACAGGTGGATGGTTCCGCCGCAGGTCAGACCTACCGCGAACGCTTCGTCGTCGCTGTACCCGAAGGTCACGGTTCGACGCTCGCCGGTCTCGATTACCTCAAGCGCCTCCACAACAACGGCACCTTCAACACAACCGCCCGAGACCGAACCCACAACCTCGCCATCCTCGTTCACCGCCATGGCGGCGCCAGGCAGGCGAGGGCCGGAGCCTTCAAGATCGATCACGCGGGCAACCGCAATTTTCTTACCCTTCTTCTGCCAACGGTCGAGGTCGTTCAATAGCTCACGCATAGCTGCATCGTACGTGCGCCCGGCTAAATAGTGACAACCACTTGGGCCAGGTTCGCAAGCGAGTCGACCGAATGCCCCTCGATGAACGTATCGATATGGGGCAACGCCGCGGCCATACCCGCCGCAAGTGGTGCATACCCGGGCGATGCCTTCAGCGGGTTCACCCACACCACAGAATGGGCAACCCGATGGAGTCGACCCATCTGCTCGTCCATCAGCTCGGGTTCGCCACGATCCCAACCATCGCTGAGAATTACCACCACGGCGCCTCGGGCCATGCCGCGCTGGCCCCACTCGTCGTTGAACATTCGGAGACCGTCGCCCAACCGGGTGCCTCCCGACCAATCTTCAACCGCTTCGCCAGCCCGAGTTAGCGCGGCGTCAGGATCGCGGGACGACAACTCCCTGGTCAGCCGGGTGAGCCGCGTACCCAACGCAAACGCCTCGACCCGCTGCCGCCCCACAACCGCTGCGTGTATAAACCGCACCAGAACTCGCGAGTAGGTCTCCATCGAACCGCTCACATCCAGCAGAAACACAACCCGCCGCGGACGTTCTCCATGCTCGACGAACGCCCGTCGAATAGGTTCGCCCTCGGACCGCAGCGCAAGCTGCACCGTGCGTCGAATATCGGGCCGTGCCCGACGATTGGTTCGCCGGGTTCGACGGGCTTCACGGAACGGGCCAGCCAGCCGCAGCCGGGCCATCAGTTCATACACTTCGGCCATTTCGGCGTCGGAGCATTCGGCGAAGTCTTTGCTCGAAAGCACCTCGGCGGCGCTGAATCGAACCTCTTGAATCTCGCCCTCGTCATCGAGCGAGTCGTCGGAGTCTGAACCCTCGGGGTCGTCATCGTCCTCATCGTCGATGGCCACGGTGACCGTTTCGATCTCGACGGCGTTCTCTCGCAGCGCTCGCACGTCGTGGAGCCACCAGTACCGGTACACGGCGTCATACAGCGGCGTGTCTTCGGGGCGGTCGAGCAGCGTGGCTCGACCGGCCCAGTAGATGTCCTCGCCATCGGCCACACCCAAGGTCTCGATGGCCTCCAGATAGGTGAGCGTGCGACCGACCGGCACGATCAGCCCAGCACGGCGAAGCGCGTCGATGAAGCCAATCGCGTAGTGCTCGAACCCAAACTCGGCGGGCACCTCGTTGGAGGAGGTGGCGGAGGAGTCAGCAGCCATCAGCCGATGAGGCTGATGGCCTTGGCCACGATCTCCTCAAGCCCAGCCCCACGCACCCGCATCTGATCTTCGCGGTACTTCAGCAGGGTGCCCAGCGTGGAGTCGGCCGCATTGACGGTCATGCCTTCGGCGCCGATGAGATGAAGGGCGGTGGCCCAGTCGATGGTCTCGGCCACACCCGGCGGCTTGTAGAGCCCGAACGCCCGAATCTCGGCGGTCGCGGCAGCGACCTGCTTGGCCAACGTTTCGGGCACGGCCGGCGCCTTCAGCCGAAGGATCTCGAGCTCGCGATCGAAATCCGGGTGCTCGACCCAGTGGTACAACGCACGGCGTTTCAGCGCGTCGTGAACGTCGCGGGTGCGGTTGGAGGTGATGATCACGATAGGTGGCTTCTCGGCCACAAACCGCCCTAACTCGGGCACGGTGATGGCGTACTCGCTCAGCACCTCGAGGAGAAAGGCTTCGAATTCATCGTCGGCGCGGTCGACCTCGTCGATGAGCAACACCGGGCGAAGGCCGTCGGTTCGAGGCGCAATGGCTTCGAGCAGCGGTCGACGAACAAGGAACCGTTCGGAGTACAGCTCATTCTCGAGAGCCTCAGACTCGCCGGCCTTGGCCGCTCCGGTTGCTTCGGCGGTTCGAAGATGCAGGAGCTGACGGGTGTAGTCCCACTCGTAGACCGCCTGGTTAACGTCGATGCCTTCGTAGCACTGGAGGCGAATGAGCTCGCCACCGGTCCAGCGCGACAACACCTTCGCGACTTCGGTCTTGCCAACCCCAGCCTCGCCTTCTAGCAAGAGCGGACGCTCAAGCTCGATGGCAAGGTAGATCGCCGTGGCAAGACCCTCGTCGGCGAGGTAGTCGTGCGCGCCGAGTTGCGCAATGAGTTCCTCGACGTTGGCGGCCAAGTGCTAGCGGCCGGCTTCTTCGAGCCCTCGGCGGGTGAGAACCCGAGCGAGGTGCTGGCGGTATTCGACGGTGGCGTTGAGGTCGGCCGGAGGCTCGACCCCATCGGCAGCCAGCGCTGCGGCATCGGCGGCGTTGGCGCCAGATACAAGCGCTTCCTCGACACCAGCGGCACGAATGGGACGGCTGTCCATGTTGACCAGGCCAACACCCGAGCTGCCGTTGTTTACCAGAATTGCGGCTCCGACGATTGCCCAGTCCTGGGCCCGACGGTTGAACTTCTGGAACGAGTAGGTGGCGTCGGGAACCTTGGCGATCTTGATTTCCTTGAGCATCTCGGTCTCGTTGAGATCGGTCTCAAGGAAGCCGGAGAAGAAATCGTCGGCGGCAACTTCGCGCTCGCCGTCGGGACCAGCGATAACCATGGTGGCGCGAAGGGCAAGCATTGCGGCCGGAATATCGGATGCCGGATCGCCGTGAGCTACTGCGCCGCCGATCGTGCCGCGGTGGCGAACCTGAGGGTCGCCAACGTTGCGGGTGGCCGCAGCGAGCAGCGGCATCTGACTTCCGATGAGATCGTTGATCTCGATATCGCGGTGCCGAGTGAGGGCGCCGATGGCAAGGTGGTCGCCGCCGTCATTGACGTAGGAAAGGTCGGTGACCTTGCCGATGTCGATAAGTACGGCTGGCGATGCCAGACGGTACTTCATGAGTGGAATCAGTGAGTGGCCGCCAGCGAGAAGCTTGGCGTCGTCGCCATGCTCGCCTAGCAACGACAGTGCTTCTTCGGCCGAGCCGGCACGCTTGTAATCAAATGCTGCTGGGATCACTTGGCACCGCCACTCTGGGTAAGAACTGCTTTGACGATGTTGTGGTAGCCGGTGCAACGGCAAAGGTTGCCTTCGAGTCCTTCTCGGACTGCGGCTTCGTCGGCGTTGGGCTCCTCGTCGAGAAGCGAAACGGCTGCCATGACCATTCCGGGCGTACAGTAGCCGCACTGAAGGGCGTGGCACTCGTGGAAGGCCTGCTGCATCGGGTGCAGGGTGTCGCCGTCGGCAAGACCCTCGATGGTGGTTACCTCATCGCCGTCGGCCTGCGCGGCAAAGACGGTGCAGGACTTTACGGCCTCACCGTTGAGGTGCACCGTGCACGCTCCACACGACGATGAATCGCAGCCCACGTTGGTGCCGGTAAGCCCGCAGGACTCCCGGAGATAGTGAACCAGTAGCGTTCGTGCTTCGACGTCGTGTGACTGATCGCCACCGTTGACGTTTATCGAGACCTGCACTTGGCGTTTCCCCTTTACTGCTGCCGTGGCCGACTCGCCACGGATCGACAGTGAACTTAGCCCAATCGGGCCCGCGTGCAAGAAGCCGTGTGAAGGGAAGTCGCCTCCGCTGCGCCTCGTCTCTTCGACTGGCCAGCCGGTGACTTATTCAGCGGTGCCGGTTCGGTCTTGCGGCGGTGGCGGAGGAAGCACTGCGTAGGCCTCCTCGTTGGGGTACACCAGGTTGTATTCGGAGCGGGCGATTCGTTCGATTTCGGCGTCGGTCTTCAAGTCGAGAATTCGCTGCTCGAGCCGAGCGGTGTCGGCTTCGAGGGTTTCGATCTCGACTCGCCGACTCTCTACTTCCGAGCGCAGCTCGAGCCACGAGCGGGCTGGCACGATGATGAACATCACGGCAACGACCAGTGTCACCACAACCAGTGCGGTCCAGGCCAGGCGCCTGGGGTGAAGAATCGCCGGAACGACGATGGTTCGGGTCACGCCTGTGCAGCTAGTGCGCTTCGACCACGGAACGCCGCAGCTTCGCCCAGGCTTTCCTCGATACGAAGAAGCTGGTTGTACTTGGCCACCCGGTCGCTACGGGCCGGAGCGCCGGTCTTGATCTGACCGCAGTTGGTGGCCACGGCAAGGTCGGCGATGGTGTTGTCTTCGGTCTCGCCCGAACGGTGCGACATCACCGAGGTGAAACCAGCGGCGGTGGCCATTCCCACTGCGTCGAGGGTTTCGGTGAGCGAGCCGATCTGGTTGACCTTGATGAGGATCGAGTTGGCGGTGTTGGTGGTGATGCCGCGCTCAAGACGTTCGGTGTTGGTGACGAACAGATCGTCACCAACCAACTGGACCTTGTCGCCGATGGCCTCGGTGAGGGTCTTCCAACCGTCCCAGTCTTCTTCATCCATGCCGTCTTCGATGCTGACGATGGGGTACTTCTCGCACAGGTCGGCCAGATAGCCGACCATCTCCTCGGAGCTCAGGGTGCGACCTTCGCCGGCGAGCACGTAGTTACCGTCCTTGTAGAACTCGGTCGACGCAGTGTCCATGGCGATGGCCATGTCGTCTCCGGGGGTCAGTCCGGTTTTGGTTATGGCGTCAACCAGCAGCTGCACGGCCTCTTCGTTGGAACCGAGGTTGGGGGCAAAGCCACCTTCATCGCCAATTGCCGTCGATAGGCCACGCTCGTGCAGCACACCTTTGAGGGTGTGGTACGCCTCGACACCCCAGCGGAGCGCTTCGGAGAACGAGGTCGCGCCCACCGGCATAAACATGAACTCTTGGAGGTCGACGTTGTTGTCGGCGTGCTCGCCGCCATTGATGACGTTCATCATCGGCACGGGCAGCACGTGAGCGTTTGCGCCACCGACGTATCGATAAAGCGGCATGTCGAGTTCGGCAGCCGAGGCGTGTGCGACCGCCAGCGAAACGCCCAGGATGGCGTTGGCGCCCAGGCGAGCTTTGTTGGGAGTGCCGTCGAGCGCAAAGAGTGCGTGATCGATGGCCCGCTGGTCGAGGGCATCCATGCCAACGATGGCTTCGCTGACCTCGCTGTTTACGTTTCCGACTGCGGTCAGGACACCTTTGCCCATGTACCGTTCGCCGCCGTCGCGAAGCTCGACCGCCTCGAACTGACCGGTCGACGCACCACTGGGGACAAGCGCCCGGCCGATGGCTCCCGAGTCGAGACCGATTTCGACTTCGACGGTCGGGTTTCCGCGGCTGTCGAGGATCTCGCGGGCATGCACCAGTTCAATTTCGCTCATGGGTGAAAGGCTATCGGCGCATCGCTACTGCGGCACCCAGAACTCACCCCCGTGATCAGGCGATTTTGCTCGTCCAAGATGCCCACAGATCACGCACACCGGCCGGCATACCGGACTCATCGGGCTGATGGTGAACCATCGACGGGTCAAGTAGTGATCGCGGGTTGCCGTCGCCCGGTCGTTTCGTGTCGGCCGGAGCCTGCACCAGCGACGCAGCCGCTTCGAGCCGTTCGATAGCGGGAGCCGGGTCGGCGCCGAGGAGCTCGTCCTGACGAACCAAGATCGCATCGTCGGGAACCGTGGCCAGCAGTTCGCGCATATGCCACGCCCAGAACTTGAAGCCCACAGCCTTCGGAAGCCGGTTTCGTTTGGCCAGCGATGCCACCGACGCCGAGGGGTGACGAAGCGCAACAACCACCGCATCGACTTCACCCGTCGCTAACCAGTGCGGAAGCGTCAGACAAAAACGCGGGTCCTTTAGCGCGAACCCCCGGGTAGCAGCACAGATCCTGGCGACGTCAGCCTGGTCGATCCGGCCCCCTATCTTCTGCGCAGTGGGCATCCGCAGGTAGGCCGCCTGTGACGCAATGGCAACCAGCTTGTTGTCGGTGCGCCGGATTCCGGTAATGGCCTGGCTGTTCACGTCGATCACATCTCGGCGCTCGAGGTAGCCGTTGGCGTTCCATTGGTCGGCTTCCCACATCTCCTCAGCAGGGCCGAAGTCGGCGCCCAGCGATTGAAGAACCTGGGCCGTAAGCGATGTTCCCGACCGGTGCATTCCGGCAACGATGATCATGTGACGACTCCGGGTTTGCGTGACGCAAGGGCCAGAACCCCCACAGCAGCAGCGGACGCCCACGCTACCGGTGCCAGGCTCACCGTGCTGCCGATCAGCGCCGACCCCACAAAGGCAAGCGCTGCCGCAGCGAACACCGCGCCAACGATCGATGCGGTCGCTCCGCCGTCGACCGAATCGAGAATGGCGGCGTAACCCAAAAGACTCACGCCGCCCACAAGAGCAATAAGCAGCAGGCGCCCGATGATCGACTCAGGCGCTACCAGGAGCGTTGCCAGTACCGACCCCACCACAACCACCGCAAGCAGCGGCAGCCCGGCAAGCGCAACTCGGTGGGCAGACTCGCTGTCGAGCATGTGTTGCAGGGCAAGCGGTGCAGCGAACACCGCCACCTGCACCGGTCCGCGGGCAATCGCGGTATCAAACGCCAACGCATCGACCGCAACGGTCTCGGGTAGCCGATCGAGCGCCGACAGCATCGGAAGCAACGCATAGGAGGCCAGCGAAGGAACCATCGTCAACGCCGCCCGACCGGTGGATGCATGAGGTTGCCCCAGCTCTGTAGACGCATCGCCGGCGCTGCGATTGAACCAGAGCAGCGCCGGGAGAGAAAGGAGAAAAGGGGCAACGATAGCCCAGGGAACAATCGCGTCAGAAAGGCCGTCGGTCGATGGTCCCGGCGCAGCTCCCCACAGCACCACGAGCAGGAGCAGACTTCTCGCAGCGTTCTCGGCACACACCACCGCCAACGAGAGCGTGGCTTTTCGTTTGTGCACCAACGAACCCCGCAGCAAACCCGACACGGACGCAGCGGCAATGGCCACTAGCGATGCCGCTGGCCAGTTCGCGTCGAGGTCGGGAAACAACCTCGCTCGAAGCAACAACACGGCGACCGCTCCGATCCCAACCGCTCCCACGACCAGAGGAACTCGACGCCACCATGGGGTTTCACCATCGGGTAGGGCGGTCACCACTTGCAGACTCTGCCCCACCGAAACGTGCGCAATCCCCCAAATCGACCACACGTTCACCACGCCAGTGTCGAGCCGGTCGTTGCCGAACCGAGCGATCGCTACCAGACCCAAAAGGACCATCGCAAAGTTGGCCACCGTCAGGCCTGCGTTCGTACGCGACGACTGGTAGGCCTTTCGCATCTCGGCGGTTGGTTCCGTCATCGAAGTCCTACGTTTGCAGGTCGACGAACATCTGCCGGATGGCGGTCGGCAGTGACCTTGCGGCAAACCCATCGGCGATCTTCGACGGATTGAAGGTGTGGTTCTGGGCGTTCTCGGCCGCGATCATCTGCAGCGGCACCGGTCGACGGATCGCTCGGGAAACAAGCTTCACCAACTCGCCAATGGCGTAGCTGCGGCGGTCGGCCAGCAGTGTCTCGGTGCAGCGGCCGGGAGCGATATCGGCAACCCGAACCGACCGGGCCACAAACTCGCCCACGTCGTCGGCGTGCACGTAATTCCGCATCGTCGACCAGTTGCCAAAGATCGGCGTCACCTGCCCTCTCGACGCGTTGCGCACCATGGCAGCCACCATGCCCGACCTACCCGGATCATCGGGTCGGGCATACACCGACGCCACTCGGTGGATCGTGGCATCGATCGGGTCCGGCCCTGCGGTGAGTGCTTGGGCCCACCGTTCTTCGGCGATTTTCAGCTGAATGTAGGGAACATCAACCGCTGGTGATTCGGATTCCAGGGATGGTCTCGACGATGGCCATCTGGGTGCGCTGTGGGCGTGGGCGCCGGCGGACGAAACGATATGAAGGCTTCGGGTGCGGCCGGTCTCCACCGAGTCAAGTGCCGCCGAAATCGATGCCTTCATCGTGGCGAGGTTTTGATCGCACCGTTCCTTACTGGTGGTCATTCCTGCGGTTCCCGCCGACCAGATCACCGTCGTCCGCCCGCTAGTCGATGCATGGCCAGTACCCGCGGGTTGCAAGTCGCGGAGCGCGTCGGCCGTCGAGCGGGCCGCAGTTTCAGGTGTGGCCCAGTTGGTTCGGCGCTGATGTCCGACTGCCGTCCGTGTTCGCAGGAACGAGCGAGAGATGGCGCTTCCCACCTGCCCTTCGCCCAACACGATCACCCGACTGTTGTCGTCGAGGTCGATGGTTCTCACTTCGAGCTGAAGTAGTTGCGGAGCAGCGCGTCTCGACGTCGATCGACCGGAAAGAACGCCGGCTTGCCCTTGAGATGCAGCGCCACCGACACCGAGTACTCAAGTAACACCACCATCAACGTGCTGAGCACGCCACCAAAGAACAGAAGCGTCATGAACAGCGAGGGCCAACCAGGAGCAACGTTGGACACGTCGTCCAACACCACCCCGACGATTGCCCGAACCGCCAGTACTGCGGCCACGAGGACCGAGACCAGACCGATGATGGCTGCGAGCCGAAGAAGTTTGGCTTGGCTGGAAATAATGGCTCGCCGGGCGTGGCTCAAGAGCGAGCGAAAGCCGTAGCCGCTTTGACCTTCTTGCTGGAACCGTTCGTCGTGCATCTCGATCTCGATGGAACCCACGCGATCGGTGAACCAGCTGAGGGCCACGTCGAGGTAGGTCTCGTGGTCAACCGCAGCAGCGGCACCGCGGGCGATGTCGCCACGAACCAGACGGAAGCTCTGCACCTGGGCAAGGCTCTCGTTGCCCGACAGATTCACGAGCAAACGCTTGAAGGTGTTGCTGAACCATCCTCGAGATCGGGAGTGATTGGTTCCTGACGGGGTTGCGTACACCAGGTCGTGTCGACCTTCGGCGGCCACCCGCAGCAGCGTTTCGACTTCGTTGGGATCGTGCTGCAGGTCTTCGTCGAGGGTGACGATCCATTCGCCGCCAGCGTGAAGGATGCCAGCAACGGTGGCCGGATGTTGCCCAAAGTTGCGGGACAGCGTCACCACTGTGATCCAGGGATACGTGGCGGCAAGCTTTTCGAGAACTTCCGAGGATCCGTCCGAGGAACCGTCGTCGACGAATACCGATTCGATGAACTCGATCGGTGCGTCACCGTTGCGGTAGGCGGTTCGGACTTCATCGAGCCGTTCAACCAAAAGGCCAAGGTGCTCAGCGCCTCGATACACCGGCGTAACAGTCGAGATCGAAATCGGAACAACCGCCGCCGCCCCAACCTCAAGGTCGGACGTGGAACTCACAACGTCAGGGTCTGACGGCGCACTCACAGCATCAGGATCTGACGGAGCACTCACCGCATCAGGATCTGATGTGGAACTCACAGCAGCAGGACCTGATGAGGAACTCACAGCAGCAAGGTCTGAGGTGGTAGCCACAGAATCGCTATCTGAAGTGGTACTCACAGAGTTTTCGGCCACATCAAGAGTCTAGAGCCCGCCACCGAAAGGAACAGCCACTGGCTGAAGAGCGTCAATTTCTCTGGTCGTGAAGTCGACAACCACAAGGTCGACGGACCCGGCGGACCCGGTGCCTGGAACCTTTACCCCCTTCCGGTACCTGGAACCTTCACCCCCATCCGGTGCCTGGAACCTTTCGGGCTCTGGGTACCTGGCACCGAAGCCCGGTTTGGTACCTGGCACCTTTTGGGTGATTTGGTGCCAGGTACGTTTGTTCATTTGAGCGAATTTCTAGTCCGCTATGGCGGCCACCTCGTCGGAGAATTGAGCGACGAATCCTGGGGTACCGATCGCGATCGGCGCTTTGCCATCGCTATAGAGGAGATCGATTTCCGTCTTCATCCTGCTCTCAACGAACGCAGCATGGCCTTCCCGACCGCCGGCGGCCTTCAGGAGTAAGCCGGTCGACAGCCAGCCGGGTTGTCGCACTAGACCCAGGTATGCCGGATAACTCGACCACATGTAGTCGCCAAGGTGATCGACCCCAAGATCCAGAGGATTTCGATGGATATAGCGACCCAGAGACACCAGATAGTCCTCCGACTGCACCGGAATTGCCTTGTATCTGCTGCGACAAAGCGGCCCGTCGAAGTCATGTCGTTGGTTGAACGACCTGACGTACTTGCTGCACAAACGGTGCATAAATCGGTCGAGGTTTGGCTCTGGGGTCCGAACGAGCAGATGAAAGTGGTTGCCCATCAAACAATACGCATGCACTTCAGCGTTGAAGTGTTCGACACTCTCAGCAGTCAGCTCAAGGAATCGGAGCCGGTCCTGGGGATTGATGAAGGTTGGTCGGCGAGAAGCACCACGGTTCATCACGTGATACCAAGCGCCAGGATACAGAAGACGAGGAGCCCGAGGCATCGCAAGTCCTTTCGGTTATTCAGTTCCTCGGGGAAGTCAAATCCCAAGCTACTGACCACCTATGACAAACCTGTCCGGTCCACCGGCTCAGAGGTTCCTGGAACCGAGGCGCCGAAAGGTACCTGGCACCAAATGGCTGTTTGGTGCCAGGTACCTTTGGAGCTCTGGGTGCCTGGCACGACGCTTGTGGCACGACCCCTGATGGGCTTACTCCTTGGTTTTGAAGTCGGCGATTGCCTTGTTGGCTGCGGACCGGAGGGCCTGCTCGGGATCGAGGTCTAGGGTTCGGGCTTTCGCCACTAGGGCCATCAATGCTGCTCCCAGGGACTCCTCGTCGGCTACCTCGATGTCGGCGGCGATGGTGACGGAATGACCGGCACCTTCGGCCTTCTTCTGCACCTTGGACGCCAGCAAAAGAGCCGGAAACACGGCCGGGATACCATCCATCACCGAACCGCGGGACTTCTCGAGCTTCTTCTGGGCTTCCCAATCGACCAGCAACTCATCGACGGTTGGGTTGTTGTCCGCAGCCGCATCGCCGAACACGTGTGGATGGCGGTGATACAGCTTGTCGTGGATTCCCCGAGCAACATCGGCCACCGTGAACCGGCCGGATTCAGCCGCTAATTCGGCGTGAATGAACACCTGGAAAAGAAGATCGCCCAGTTCCTCTTCGAGTAACTCATAGCCTTCGTCTTCATCGAATCCGCCAGCGTCGGCGGACTCCAGACCGTCGATTGCCTCGAGAACTTCATAAGCCTCCTCAAGTAGATGCCGACGCAACGACTCATGCGTCTGCGCCGAATCCCAGGGACACTCCTTCCGAAGTCGGGCAACGAGCTCGGCGAAGTTGGCCATCTCGCCGGCGACCGGAGCCGCGAGTCGTGGAACGAATAGTGAGGTGAGGTGATCGGGTTCGATCGACCGGTCGAGATCGTTCCAATCAACGGTGGTAATCGACTCGTTGGGAAGACCCAACCGCTGAATGACGGTTACTTCCAGATGGCTGCCGGGAGGTACATCGACCGACAGTTTTATGTCGCTCAATACATGTGGCTGATCGCACTGCGCCACAAGAAGCGGACCCCGCTCCCCCGCTGCTGCCGCAGCGAAATCTCGACCATCGACGATCCGGACCCCGTGAGCGAGCGGGTCGATACCAAGCTGCGTCCACGCCAGGTCTGCAAACGACAGTGCCGGAACAACCGCAACGTCTACCCGCTCGTCGGCAAGCAGGAGTTCGACCGTGTGCTCGGCCACGCTGGGCGAACCCGGCACTGCATAGACAAGCGGGCCCGAACCCGTGTCGGCGGCACCGGCAACACTGGCCGACTCGACCAATCGATCGACGATGGTTTGGTACACCTGCGAAAACGATTCGGCCTGTTCATACACATCGTCGAACGAGGGGGCGTTGGGCACAACCGCCGCCGCCGGGTGACGGCGGGTCCGCAGCATCAACCGGCCGTCAGCTTCGGCTTCGGCGAGAAGCCGGGCGGTCTGGACGGTAAGCAGGTTCTCGTCACCTGGCCCGAGTCCAACCACCACAATGGCGGATTCGTTCATTCCGGTAGCCATGTTCATAGAGGGTGAGACTACCGGGCGGGCAGCGCGGCGATTTTGCTAAAAAACTCGCCGACGGCAGCTCGCTCGGTAGCCAGGTCGAAGCGGCGGACTTGGGCCAATGCCGCGGCGCGTATGGCTGCCGCCGCGTCTTCGGTCATTTCGAGCGTCTCGGAAATGGCCGCAGCATAGGAGGCCGGGTCGTTGTAGCTGGTTTGGATGCAGTTGGTTCCGAACCTGCAGTAGCTGCGGTTGCCTCCGACATCGGGCAGAGCAACGATGGCTCCAGCCGCCATGGCCTCGTAGCCAACCATGTAGAAGCCCTCTTCGGGTGCCGGGTACCCGAGGAAAAGATCGCTCCAACGGTAGAGCTCGCGAAGCTCAGCCCACGAGGCAACCTCCCCGATCCGACGAAACTCAAACTCTGGGGCCCCGGCTAGCCGGGCGGCGTTAACGTCGCCGAGCGGGCTCTTCCACGTGGTGTAGCCAACTCGCAGCGGCCGCCCGTTCCAATGCGTCCGGCCGTCGGCGTCCTCGGCGAAGTATTGCCAGTCGTGGCCCTCGTCGACCACCGCGTGCGGCACACCATCTGGATTGCCCGACGACGGCGGCCGGTAGGGCGCAGTGGCCTCGGCGACTTCGGCCGAGACCGAGATCCGGGAGATTGGCTGGCGAAGAAGCCGGCGACCGTACCCTCGGGTGAACGACGCATTGGCATGCTGCGTGCTTTGCACGAGATGTACGAAGCGCCGGGTGTCGAACCCGGCCGGTGCCCACGCGGCGAGTTCGATGAAGTCTCGCGGCCAGGTGAACAGCACGATGTCGTCCAAGGCAAGCGTTGGCCGTTCCGCAAGCGACCGAAACGAGATGCGCTCAGTGATCGAGCCCAGTCTGGGCACGCTAAACAACGGCAAACCGGGCTCGGCCATATCGTCGCTGTACACCGCTACCTCGGCCCCAAATGCGACAAGGTGGTCGGCGTAGTCGAGCAGCTTGATAACGCCGCCGCGCATATTGAAGTGCGGAGCCACCACATGAATCGTCTGCCCGGCAAGACTCATCGTCGCCCCCTCACGAACGCGACCGTTCCTGTTCGAGTTCGACAAGAAGGTCAGCCATTTCGGCGGTAGCGACCTTGGGAGCGAAATGGTCGGCCCAAAGTCGACGAGCGTTCTGCGCCTTTGCTGCAACCGCCTCGGGGGTGGCAACAAGGTGGTCGAGAAGATCTGCGAGATCACCGAGTCCGGCGGGATCGATAAGCCAGCCAGCGTCGTATTCGGCGATGAGCGGCGAAACCTCGGTGAACGGCGGGTGCACAACTGGGGTTCCGCTTGCCAACGCCACCACCGTGCGGGTCACCATCGCAAGTTCTCGTTCGGCCGTAGGGTCGAACAGATCGATCACCACGTGCTGGCTCGAAAGGAACTTGGCGAATGCTTCGAACTCGAGCGGCGGGACTGTTCGGACCCAAGGACTGTCGCGAAGAACGTCGAACTCGGGCGTTTGGTTTCGACCCCGGTCGCCCCAGTGAGCGGCAAGCACAGTACTCAACACCATCTCGGCGTTGAGTTTGCTTACCACCACGCCGAGCCAGGATCCCGGCTGGCTCCAACGCTGCACATATCCGGTGATCGCAAGCCGAAGCGGCCCGCTCGAGGGCGCCATCGACTCGGTGCCTTCTATCGTCATCTTTGCCCCAACGACTCGGGCTTGAGCCGGATCGACACCTGCATCGGAAAGCCACTGGTTGAGGTAGGGCCGCTTTTTGTCGCCGTTCACCACATATGCCGAAGCAGCGCGCAATGCGGATGCCTTTCGAGCACGAAGCTTGTCGACCTGCTCCACGGGCGCGGGTGGCACGCTGCACTCGAGTTCGAGAACCTTCGGAGCAAACAGATCGAACACCATGTCGATGCCATCGAGATCGACGACGTGGTCGATGACATTGCTGTTGGTGATAATGACCGTCGCTGGCGCTCGGGTTTCGAAGAACGAGCGAAGGTCGACGGGTCGAACCACCACCGAATCGGCGTGGGCAGGAGGCGGGACTTCGGACTGCCAAGGCGATGGCCGGTTTCCTACCGGCGTCACCAAAGTTGCGTCGACACCGTTGGCTCGGAGCCCGGCAACGAACCCGGTCGCACGCAAGCCTGGAGCCGCAGTAGGCATGCCCAAGCCCGGCACGACGTCGTTGGCCACCACAAACACCGACTGCTGATTGCGAGGCTCTTCGACCCGCTCTAGTGCGGCCACTCCCCCAAGTTTCCGCACCCGCAAACAGAATACGGTTCCAGGGGGCTGCGCGGATTGGCCGGAGGCCAATGGGCCAGCCCCTGGAATAGAGCGGTTTGCAGATTCGAAATCGGACCTATCCGCTCTATTCCCGGACACCGTAACTTTTTCAGACACCGTATCTTTTTTTGGTGTTTTCGTGGTGAGGTTGGCGAGGGTTGCTTGACGGTTTGTTGCGTCGGCGATGGTCTGAAGAAGGCCTTCGACTGGCACGGATACCGAGTCGATGATGAGTAGTGAACCGCCGGGCCGAAGGTGGCTCCAGAGGGTCGTGATGGTTGTTCGCTGCTGCGCTGCGGTCTGGGCGGCAAGGGCAAAACTGACGATGCCGATATCGATAGCCGAGTGCTCGGCCGAAACCGACAAGTCGGCCAACTCCGACGCAAGAAAACTTGCGCCGCCATCGACCCAGGCGGCCTCTGGCTGACGGCCACGGGGGACCTCGGCCACGGCTGCCGCCACGTCGGACCGGACGAGCTCGCGGGCTGACCGCTGCGTGACGACCTTGTCGTTATCGATGGATTCGGCAAGCCCGATGACGGCGTCGGCATCGATACTGTCGGCCCGGCCTGTCGTGGCCCCAAAGGCTCGCCCGTCGTGTAGCAGCGCCAGCAGTTCATCACTGCCGATGACGATTTCGTCAGCGGTAAGGCTCGACAGCACGACCTCACCAAGCTGTTGCCAGATCTCCTCGGGCGAATCGGCGACCGTGGAGTCGAATCGCAGAACCAACGCTGGACAACCTTGGGCGGGAAGGGCCTCGAAAGGAAACGATAAGGGATCGAGCACGACTGCGGCGTCGGCGTCGCCAAGTTGAACTGCAAGCTCTGCCGGAATCGGCGATGCATCTAACGCCGTCTCGCGGCCGAACACCGCTATCACAACGCGGAATTCCCCAATTCCCGAAGCTGCTCGGTGAGCGAATCGATACGACGCTGTTTGCGCTTTTGGGCAAGGCCATGCTGATGTTCGAGCTCATCGAGCTTGGCTCGGAGCACGCGAACTTCGACCCGAAGCGCCTCGGCTTCGGCAAGAGCCTGGGCGAGTTGGTCATCGGTCAAAGCAGTTCTCCGACCGTTGTGACCGCATCGTCAATGTCGGTGAGCGAAACGACTTTGGCTGCCGGCATCAGGTGGGCCCAGACCGGCACGAAATGGTCGAGATCGTCGGCCGCAACCGCCCAGCGCAGCGAGCCCGCACGTTGCTTACTGACGATCTGAGAGAGCCGACTCCAGACCGAACCTGGAATGATTGGCACCAGAAGCCGCGAGGGATCGGCGTTTGCGTCATTGGCTGCGAGGATTCGTTGATGAATTCCAGACGGATCAAAAACCGACACGCCCAGCGGCGCCAAGCGCTTCCCGAGCGAGCTTGCCGAGATGCCGCAAATCAAAAATTCCGAAGCCATGGTTGGCTCTATCTTCGCACCATCGAAGCGCCGCAAACTGAATAGGGTTCCTGGAACCTTATTCAGCTTTCGTTCTTCACGTTGCTGAAAGCTATTCGCCGACGGGGATTTCGAGGTCGGCGCCTTCGGTCTCGGCGCCTTCGGGGAGGGTGAGGGATCCTTCGTCGGAGTTCCACGTTCCGTAGCGAGGGTCGACCTGCACGTTGGCACCGATGAGAGCGTCGCCGATGCGTTCGTTAAAGGCCGCATCTCGTAGTTCGCCCTCGACCTCTTCGAACGCGAACCCACCCTCGACGAATCCCTCGTGAGAGATGAGATGGAACCCGAACTGGGATTCGATGGGGCCGAGCAAGTCGCCCTCGGCTCCCTGCCAAACCGCAGCTTCGAACTCGGGAACGTACTGGCCCGGCGGCACACAACCAAGTGACCCGCCCTGGGCGCCGCTGCCGGTATCGGTAGAGAACTCGACGGCGAGATCGGCAAAGTCGGCGCCGCCCTCGATCTGAGCGAGAAGGTCAAGAGCCTCCTCTTCGGACTCGACCAAGATGTGTGACGCACAAACCTCTTGGCTAGCCTCGGCGTTTATTTCTTCGAGCGTGGCGCGCATGTCGTCTTCAGAGATCGATAGGCGGCTCGCCCAGTAGCCGGTGAGCCGCTCGAACAGCACGGTGGCCTCGGGAACCTGGGGGAACTCGCTCTCGGCCCACATCTTTGCCTCGGCTCGATGGGCGTCGGTAATGGAGTCGGCCATGGCGTCTTCCACAGCGGCGCTCACGGCGAAGAACTCGAGGCTCTGCCCCACAAGAGCCGGGGTGGCGTCGGGTGGTGGTGCAGCGGGATCGGTGCCAGGGTTGAGCGTGCCAAACAACGAGGCGAACTCATTGACGTCGGCCCGAGGGAGCGATGCGCCGCCGTACTCGATGGCAGCGCCACCGGCGCCGACACCCGAGCCACAGGCTGCGGCGAGAAGGCCCAAAAGCGTGGCCCAGACAACGAGAAAGAAGGTGCGTTTCACAACTATCAATCCTAGGCCGGGCAATGGGTGTTGACGTCCGCGGCCGACAAACTCTGTCGAGCAAGTCAGAAGGGTGGAGAGAACGCCTACTCCGAATCCTCGTCGGAGTCCGGCTCGGGTTCGGGCAGTAGATCTTCGAGGGCCTTGAGAATCTGGTTCACCAAGTCACCCTTCTTCTTGAACGCGAGCGACAACAGTTGCGCATCGGGCTTGTACACCGACTCGCCGTAGAGCCGATCGATGCGCACCTGCTTGCTGGAAGGCAGGCTGACCGGCGACACCCGGGCCACATAGGCGGGTCCGCCGAACCCTGGTCCTTTGGTGACGGTGATGTCGCGAATACCGTAGAAGTGCGACGCCGCTCGAAGCTGCGCGGCGTCGAGCAACGCTTCGGCGGGTGCGGGCAGCGGGCCGTAACGGTCTTCCCACTCGGTTCGAATGTCGGCGACCTGCTCGGATGTCATGACTGACGCAAGGCGGCGGTATGCCTCAAGGCGATGCTCTTCTCGGCTCACGTAGTCGTCGGGAAGGAATGCCGGGACGGGAAGGTCGATGGCGATCTCGATGATCTCGGGTTTCGATTCGCCCTTGAGCTCGGAGACCGCTTCGGTGACCATCTGACAGTAGAGGTCGTAGCCGACCGCGGCGATATGACCCGACTGGCCGGTCCCGAGCATGTTGCCAGCGCCACGAATTTCGAGGTCGCGCATGGCAATCTTGAACCCTGAGCCCAGGTCGGTGGCTTCGCCGATGGTCTTAAGCCGCTCGTAGGCCTCTTCGGTCAGTACCTTGTCGGGCGGCGTAAACAGGTACGCGTAGGCGCGTTGGCCCGATCGACCAACGCGGCCGCGTAGCTGGTGCAGCTGACCCAGCCCAAGCAGGTCGGCGCGATCGACAACCAGTGTGTTCACCGAAGGCATGTCGATACCCGACTCGATAATGGTGGTGCACACCAGTACGTCGTATTCGCCTTCCCAGAAGTCGATGACCACCCGTTCCAGCGAACCCTCGTCCATCTGGCCATGGGCAACCGCGATACGGGCCTCAGGCACCGACTCTTTCAGGCGCGCTGCCACATGCTCGATATCCATGACCCGGTTGTGCACAAAGAACACTTGCCCCTCGCGCAGCAACTCGCGTCGGATCGCTTCGGCGACCGCGCGGTCGTCGTACTCGCCTACATAGGTGAGGATGGGTTGCCGATCGGCGGGTGGCGTATTGAGCAGACTGAGGTCGCGGATTCCGGTGAGGCTCATCTCGAGCGTGCGGGGAATCGGCGTGGCGGTGAGGGTGAGGACATCGACGTTGGAGCGCATTTGTTTGATGGCCTCTTTGTGGGTCACACCAAATCGCTGTTCCTCGTCGACTACCAGCAGACCGAGATCTTTGAATTTGATGTCGGCCGATAGCAGGCGGTGGGTGCCGATAACCAGGTCGACATCGCCGTCGGTGATTCCTTGGCTGACCTTTTTGGCTTGGGCATTGGTGAGGAAGCGGCTGAGCACCTCGATACGCACGGGGTAGCCGGCCATTCGTTCGGTGAAGGTCTGAAAGTGCTGTTGGGCCAACAATGTGGTCGGCACCAAAACGGCAACCTGTTTGCCCTCCTGAACCGCTTTGAATGCGGCCCGAAGCGCCACTTCGGTCTTGCCGAAGCCCACGTCGCCCACAACAAGGCGGTCCATCGGCGCGGTCTGTTCCATGTCGCTTTTGATGGCGACGACGGCATCGAGCTGGTCGGGGGTTTCCTGAAACGGAAACGACTCTTCAAGCTCGCGCTGCCACGGCGTATCTTCGGCGAAGACGTGGCCGGGGGTGGAGATTCGGGTCTGGTACAGCACCACAAGTTCTTGGGCGATTTCTTCGACCGCCGACTGCACTTTGGCTTTTGTTTTCTGCCACTCCTGGCCGTTGAGGCGACTGAGCGACGGGCTATCGCCGCCGGTGTAGTGACGAACGGTATCGATCTGCTCGGTGGGGATGTACAGCTTGTCGTTGCCGCGATACTCGAGCAACAGGTAGTCGCGTTCGACCCCGCCGATGGCCCGTTTCACCATGCCGGCGAAACGAGCAACGCCGTGTTGCTGATGCACCACGTAGTCGCCGACCTTGAGGTCGTCGAAAAACGCCTGAGCGTTGCGTTTGCGCTTGCGGGCTTTTCGATGCGCTCGACGTCGGCCGGTGACTTCGGCTTCGGTGAGCACCGCCACATCGAGATTCGGCAGTACGAATCCGCGCTCGAGCGGTGCCACGGTGATGCGCCCGCCGGGAGCGGTAACGTCGGCGGATCCGTCGGCATCGAAGGGCAGGTCGGCGCCCTGGTCGAGTAGCAGCTTCGACAGGCGGGCACCCGAGCCAGTACCATCAGCGCCAACCGTGAGCGAATATCCGCGGTCAAGCATCGACGACAACCGTTGCCCTGAACTGGTTCCGTCGCCGACGATTGGGTCCCAGCCACTGGCGGAAATACCCGGGGTCTTCGGGCCGTCGGGAACAATGGGCAGTGCCCATGCAGGTGCGTCGCAGCTGGCAAGCAGGCGATCGAATGGCAGGTGAAGGCGCGGCAATCCGTCGGCGTCGCCCGGCGAGGCATCGTCGCTAATCGCGCCCCACGTGCGAGCAAGGGTGCGGGCTAGGTCGGCTTCCTCGGCGAGAATGTCGGTGGCACGGTCGCGCAGTCGACCCGGCTCGACAAGCATCACCATGCCACCAGGGCCGACGACATCGAAGAGCACCTGGTCTCGTTCGGCGAGCCACGGCAGCCACGACTCCATGCCGTCGAAGAGCTGACCATCGGACAGTCGGTCCCACTGATCGCGCCCCCATGGCTCGCTGGCCATGAGAAGCTCGGCCCGCTCGCGAACCGCATCGTCAAGCATGAGTTCGCGCGCCGGGAAGATCTGTACCTCGGACACCGCCGAGGTGCTGCGCTGGTCGCCCACGCCAAACTCGGTGAGACGCTCTACTTCGTCACCCCACAGGTCGATGCGGAACGGCACGTCGTCGGTCGAGGGAAAAACGTCGACAATCGAGCCTCGCACCGCAAACTCGCCCCGATGCTCAACCTGGTACTCGCGCCGATAACCCATTTCGACCAAAGCAGTAGTGAGTTCGGTTTGATCGATTCGGTCACCTTGGCCAACCAGAATTGGTTCGATGGTGTCGTGGCCGGGACCCAACCGCTGAATGAGCGCCCGGATGGGAGCGACGATGACCTTGGGGCAGCGCTCGGGGTCGCGCAGATGCCACAGCACCCGAAGCCGACGACCCATGGTTTCAACACCGGGGCTTACCCGCTCGAATGGCAGGGTCTCCCACGCCGGGAAGGACTCGACTTCGTCGGGGTCCAGAAAAACCCGAAGATCGTTGGTGAGTCGATCGGCATCGGTGGTGGTTGGCACCGCGATGATCATGGGGCGACGTTCGCCAAGTTGAGCTAGCGCCGCGACGGTTACCGCCCGTGCTGGTTCGGGAACAGCAAGGACGGCGTCGCGCTTGCCGAGTACAGAAATGATCGCCGGCTCGTCGCTGAGCAGCCCTGGGATGTCGCGCAGCGTCACGTGCGGCCTATTTCTGGTTGTTCTGGTTGTAGGTATTCATCGCCAACTCGAAGCCATCGCTCAGAATCGCTTCGACGGCGTCGGCCGCATGTTGCATGGCGATTTCGAGTTCGGTCTTCTCGGACTTGCCGGGCCGCCGGAGCACGTGATCGGCCCCCGATTGACTACCTGGCGGCTTGCCAATGCCCAGACGGATCCGGGCGAAATCCTGGGTATGGATGTGCGACACGATGGATTTGAGTCCGTTGTTGCCGGCCAAACCGCCGCCGAACTTCAGTTTGATTCGACCCGGTTCGAGATCCATCTCGTCGTGCAGCACCACAAGCTTCGACCAGGACTCGCCGTCGCTTGGCAGCCCGTGCCGTTTCGCAAGAGCCCGGACCGCCATGCCGGACTCGTTGTAGTAGGTCAGCGGTATGGCAAGCGCGATGCGGTGCTCGCCGATGCGTACTTCATCGACCAACGAGTTGAACTTTCCGCCCCGAAGTTTTCCTCCGTGGCGGTCGGCGAGAAGCTGTACCGTATCGGCCCCGGCATTGTGCCGAGACCCCTGATACTTGTCGCCGGGGTTGCCAAGGCCGACCACCAAGAGGTCGGTAGGCGTGCCGGTTCGTTGTTTTTTGGCGTTCCTGCGCCCGAAGGCCACGAGGATACGAACTACTCGCTGTCGCCGCCGTCGGCATCGTCGCCGCCAGCGTCGCCACCGTCGGAGTCGCCACCCTCGGCGTCTCCTCCTTCGCCCTCTTCGCCCTCTTCGGCTGCCGCATCGGCTGCTTCTTCAGCGGCCATAGCTTCGAGGGTGGAGCGGGTAACGGTACCGATTGCGATGGAATCTTCGGGGTCGACCTCGGTGCGGGTTCCCGCAGGGAGCGTGAGGTTCTCGACACGGAACGAATCGCCGACCGTGAGCTCGGAGATATCGACCTGGAGCTCGGTGGGGATGGCGTCGGGCTTCGACCAGAGACTGAGTGAGAACATGACCTGATCGACCATACCGTTGGCCGCGATGAGCTCGCGGGCTTCGCCGATGAGGTTGAGCGGAACGTCGACGAGAAGTTCGGCGTTGGGGTCGATCCGGATGAAGTCGACGTGCATGACGCTGCGACGAACCGGGTGACGCTGAATGTCCTTGACGATCGAGAGCTGCTTGTCGCCCTCGACCTCGAGCGTGATGAGGGCGTTGATACCAGCATCGGTGGTGAGCGCGGCACGAAGTTCGGGCCATTCGACCGACACGGCGACCGGATCCTGGCCAAGTCCATAGACAACGCCAGGGACTTTGCCTTCGCGGCGAATACGGCGAGTAGCGGCCGATCCTTGAGGGCGTCCAGTTTCGGTCTTCAAAGCAACGGCGGCCATTGCGGACTCCGGGAGAGTAGAGGTAACGGTCGGCAGACACCGACCAGTAAGAACAAAGAACAATCCTATCGACCCAACGGAGGCCTGCGGCAACACCGGCGGGACACGTGCCTCTAGTCTGGAACGTGATGAGCGAACAGGCGAAGCCAAACACCGATACAGCATCCCCAGACACAGCATCCTCAGAAACAGGGAGTCGCGGAACGGTTCTGGTTACCGGAGCGGCCGGCTACATCGGAAGCCACACCTGTATCGAGTTGTTAGGCAACGGCTACAACGTGGTCGGCGTCGACAACTTCGACAACAGCGAGCGGGTAGTCCTCGAGCGCATCGCCGAGCTCGCCGGCCGGCCCATCAGCTTCGTCGAGCTGGACATTCGCGATACCGAGGCCCTGCGCACTGTGGTGACCGACCACTCCCCCACGTCAGTTATTCACTTCGCAGGCCTGAAGGCGGTGGGCGAATCGGTGGAATTTCCCGAGAAGTACTGGTCGGTCAATGTCGGCGGCACGCTCTCGCTCCTCGACGCCATCGCCGGCAGCGATGTGGCGACCTTTGTCTTCTCATCGAGTTGCACCGTGTATGGCGACCCCGCCGAAGTGCCCGTTACCGAAACCACGCCCGTCGCCCCAATCAGCCCCTACGGACGCACGAAGCTGGCGGCCGAGCGAGCGATCGCCGACCACCTTTCTACCCGCGACTGCGGAGGGTTCCTGCTCCGATACTTCAACCCGGTAGGTGCCCACTCGTCGGGCCGAATCGGTGAAGATCCGGTCGGCGTACCCAACAACCTCATGCCTTTTGCCATGCAGGTAGCGGTAGGTCGCCGCGAGTCCTTGGCGGTGTTCGGCAACGACTACGACACGGCCGACGGCACCTGTATCCGTGACTACATCCATGTGGTCGACTTGGCGCAGGGGCACGTTGCGGCGCTGCAAGCCGCGCAAAAATCCTCATGCGACGTCGTTAACCTCGGAACCGGTCGAGGGTCATCGGTGCTCGACGTCGTCAACGCCGCCAGCGAAGCGGTTGGCACCCCAATCCCCTACGAGATCGTCGACCGACGAGCCGGCGACGCCGCGGTAATTTTCGCCGACACCACCAAGGCCACCGAGCTTCTCGGCTGGCAGGCCGATCGCACCATGGTCGACATGTGCCGAGATCACTGGGCATGGCAGAGCCAGAACCCCAACGGCTACCAATAGCAAGCTAACGTTTGGCCCATGCCGACCACGCTCAACATCACCAGCCCCATCACTCTGGTCGGCAACGGCCGATCAGGCACATCGCTGGTTTCGAAGGCGTTCAACAACCACCCCGACTGCCGCTACCACGGCGAAACCGTCAACCTGATCCATTCGGTGTGGTACTCGCTCGAACGCAACCTTCCTCCGATGCTCAAGAGCAAAATTCCCGAGACGATTCGCCAGCAGTTTCTGCACCTGTTCACCAGCGATACCCCGTTCTGGATGCACAAGCCCATTGGCGTACCTATCGTCTCGACCTTCATGAAAGACGACGACGAGTTCATCGAGTGGTTTTGGCACGTGCTCACCACCGTGTTCCCCGACGCCAACTTCTGCACCGTCGTTCGGCATCCGCTCGACGTGTTGGTGTCGAGCCACGAATGGTGGGACCGCTCTTACGAGGGCGTTGCCAACAGCAATCGGCTTATGGCCAAGATCGTCATGCACCCGTCGTCGCCGGTGAGCCACGGGGTCACCTACGAAGACCTCATCGCCGATCCCGAAACCCATATCCGTTCGCTCATCACCAAATCCGGTTTGCCGTGGGACGAGGCCTGCCTCAAGCCCGTCGAGGAGCTCCATTCCTCGAGCCGTGCTGAACGGTCCAATGACCCGACCAGCTTTCACCGCACCGACCAGTGGGCCGACATCCCAACGACCGTGCTGACTGCTGAGTACCGACAAGCGGTTGGCGCCTACTGGGAGCACTTTGCCGGACGTCCCCTCGACTGGGGAATGCACAGTGCCTAACCAACCAGTGCCTGATCAAACAGTGCCTGATCACACAGTGCCTCAAGAACACGAACGCTCCGACGCAATTCTTGAAGAACTCGTTTCCCACCTCGGCATCCCAGGCCGCCGTCGATGGCTCCGCTACGCCGTGCACGTGGGCCAGGCCGCTCCCTACGTGTATGTCGAAGTGCCGAAGGCCGCATGCACCACCGTCAAAGGTGTGCTGCGCGAGGTCGAGGGCGCCCCGCCGCTCGAAAACCCCATGGACATCCACGTTCGTGAGAAGAACGGACTTCCCGGCCTCGAGAGCGCAACAGCCACCAATCTGGCCGAACTGTTCGAGACCCACACCTGGTTCACCGTGGTCCGGCACCCGCTCGAACGCATGTTGTCGGGCTACAAAAGCAAGGTGCTACGCAGCTTCAAGCCCAATCCTCGTGGCGAAATGCGGTTTCACGGATCCGCCCTGTACCGCACCGATGTGGATTCGATGCTCGAACACGGGTACTTCGAGGAAGGCCAGATCCCCACGTTCGAGCAGTTTGTCCGGTTCGTCTGCACCGAACAGCGCGACTACGAGCGCAACATTCATTGGCGACATCTTCATAAGTGCACCTGGCCGAACCTCATCGACTACGACCACATCATCCAGGCCGAGGATCTCGAGACCAAGTTCGAGCCAATGGTGCAAACCTTCTCGCCCGACTTCCTCGATGCCAATGGCTTGTTGTCCACGCGAAAGAACTCCACGGCGAATCTCGATGACGACCACGATTTCGCTTTGACCGATGAAGCCCTCGAGATCTTCGCCAATGCCTACGAGAAAGACCTGCGGATCTTCGGCTACGACCTTTCTGCTTATGTCGATACGCCGACTGCGGCAACCACCAGTGCCGTCCCCATAGCGGTGCAGCCCCTATCGCCCGACACCACCACCCGGCTCTTGTTTGCGAATTGTCCGGTCCACCTCGACCCGGCCAAGCACGTACAAATCGATCGCACCGCAGCCGAACACCGCGACGCCGGGCCGGTGAACTTTGGCGATGCGCTGGTCTGCGAGGCAACGTTGCGAGTTGTCGGCCAGGACGGGCCTATCGAAAACGTCGGCCTCGACGCCGCACTTTCGGAGAAGCGAATCGAGGAGCTTCGCAACAACTTCGATGCCCTCATCATTCGAGGTTCGAACTACCTCACCCCGTCACACGATCTTGGCAAATGGGCCGACGCGGTCGAGAAACTCGACATGCCGGTTCTTCTTTTTGGTGTTGGCGCCCAGCGCCCAACGCGCAAGCCGTTTGCGTTTCAGGTGGGAACCGAGCGGTTCCTTCGGGTCGTGGCCGAGCGAGGTGGCCCCATCGGCGTTCGAGGCATCTACACCGCCGAACTGCTCGATCGGCTCGGCATTCCCGCCGACCCCATTGGCTGCCCCACCATCATCCGATCGGGTCAACCAGAACTCTCGCTCCAGCAATCGCCTCGGCTACGTCGATGGGGACTCACGGTCAACCGCACACTCAAGGGTCAGTACGCAGCATCGAATGAACTTGTCGCTCGGTTACAAAAGCAACTGGCCAGAACGGCTGCATCCGATGGCCGAGCCATCCTGCTCGGCCAGGGTGAAGTTGCCGAGACGGCGGTAGCCCTCGGCGATTCCGACCCTGCGCTTATCAACCAGATTGGCACCGGCTTAGGGCTTCTCTCGTTGCCGGGCGCCGAGGAGACCATCGCCGAAATCGTCCGCTCGCATCTCGACAGCGGCGAATGGACCGATGAGGTCGCTGCGCTCGACCTGGTCACCGGATTCCGGCTGCACGGAAATATCATCGCAATGGGCGCCAACACCCCGACGATCTTTGTGTCCTACGACAGTCGCACCGCCGAAATGATTGAGTTGCTCGACGCTCCGCATGTCGACATCGCCGATGTTCCCACCGTTCATATCGACACGCTCTATGGCGAAGCCGACTTCTCGCGGGCCGAGCGCCGCTACGCACAGCTCTTCAACCGCTGGCATGACTTCATCGCCAAACGGCTCCCCGACCGCACCGGTTTCTTTGGCGATGGACTTATTCCGGTTACCGGCGATCGGTTGGTTCCGGCACAGGCACCCAACAAGGTGACCCTGGCTTCGTCAGCGCACGCGTCCGAACTTGCCGATGTGAGCCAGCGCCTCGATGCAAACGTCGAGAAGCTCTGGACCGCCAATCAGAAACTCAAGACCGCCCAAGCAAAGTTGGCCGGCGATGGCGCAACGGGCACCACCGACGTCACCGATACCAAGTGGGGCCTCACCACCTAGTCGCGACCTACAGGGTGAAGCGTTTGAACGGTCCGGGGCGGGGCGCATTCAACGCATCGATGCGGCTGCGCACAACTTGATCGAAGTTGGCCCAACTATGCATGTGGCCAACCCGTTCGCGCAGCGCTGCGGCGCGGGTTGCAGCGGCGGTTCGGTCCGCAATACAGGAGCGGACAGCAGCGGCGTACTCTTCGGGGGTGGCGTCAGGTGCCAATGGGTAGCCGGTGCCATCATCGAGGATCTCACCGATGCCACCCACGAGCGGTGCGACCACGGGAAGACCAGCGCCAGCGGCCTCGACGATAGACACGGGAAGGCCCTCCCACGCAGCGGTGTGGAAGAAGAGATCGTACTCCCACGGGGCGATACCAGCGAACGAGTCATACACACCGGCGTCGATGGCGTTCTCGAGCGACTCGGGTGGTCGCTGATCGCCGGTTCCAAACATCACAAAGTCGACCTCGGGAACCAACGCTGCAACTTCGTAGCAGAAATCTGGCCGCTTCTGCGGGGCGAACCGACCGGTCCACAACGCCTGGGGCCGGGCCCCTTCGGCGATGGTAAATGAGGACTTCGTCTCGAGTTCGGCAAGCATCGGGGTACGACTTACGGTGAACTTTTCGGCGTCGGCTCCACCGAAGCCGAACCGCTCGCAAAGCAGGTCGGCGAAGGTCTGGTTGTCGACAAGAATCGTGTCGAGGTAATCGATGGTTTCGACCAGTTGGTTCGCGTATCCGACCGGGAAACCGTTGGTGTCGTAGTCAAAACAGAACAGGTTGGTCCACAAGCTCATTACCTGCGAGAGCGTGAGGCCGTAGGTCTTGTAGGTCTGCCACAGAACGGTCGAGTTGACGTTGACCAGCACTGCGGGTTCGACCCCGAGGAAAAACTCGCCGAGCACCCGAACCACGTCGTCGGGGTTCATCGAAAGCTGCTTGCGCATCGAGGCTAGGTCGACGATGGGTTGACCTTCGGGGAACCATCCGAGGTCGGCCGTCACGGCCAGCTCGGTGACCATGATTACCGTCGGGATGCTCTGCTCGGCGAATACCTTGGCGATATTCGAGGCGATGAGTTCGGCGCCGCCATGGCGGAACGCGGGGATGGCGATGATGGCCTTGGTGCCGTCGGGGACTTCGGCGTCGAGCATGTCGAGCAATCGAGTGCGGGGGTCGAGAAACACATTGAAGTTCTGGCGCTGCAAGCCATCGGCTTGTTCGAGAAACGACACGGCATAGTCGGGCGCGATCTCGCCGACGGCAAGAAGTTCGTCGTACACATCGCCCTTCACCATGAGCGGTGCCTCGAGTCGGGTTCCTCGGGCATCGCCCATGAGGTAACGCTCGAGCACGTGGCCGCGCCAATCCGATTGCCGGTTCTCGCCAATCTTAAATCCGTGCACACCACGCGGATGGAACCGCGGGCAGGGTTGCAGGAGCTGTTCGTGTTCGGTGCGAAGGTAGTAGAGCGCGGCGGGCTGCCCGGGCGGAAGCATGTCGCCGAAGCGGCTCATCATGAATTCCGGGTCGATCATCGAATGCGGGCTGATGTTGTTCCAGAGACCCTCGGTCATGAAGTGCAGATACGCCGAAACGGGCGCTTCGGGGCCGCGCCCAATGCCGCTTTCATCGCGGTAGTGCGATCGATCGAACAGCGGCGTCGGCGATAGGTCGTCGAGTAATCCCTTCGCGACAAAGTGCTCGAGTGGTGTTGTGGGGTCAGTCTCGTCCCAGGACGAGTGGTCGGCATACCAACGCGACGTAAAGAAGGGGTTGGGTTCGCGGGGCGACTTTTGCTTCAGCTGGAACGGATGAGAAAGGTAGTGGCCGAGGGCGCTGGTGTCGGGAATTTCGATGTCGGGATTCGACTCGAGGTAGTAGTCGCCCCAAAACAGTGGATGGGTCCGTGCCGCCCGGCCGTCGTCGGTATTGAGCCACCCCAACACGGTCGAGCGGTCGGTGTAGCCCTCCTGGTCGGCGATGAAAGCCGGGTCGATGAGCCGGTGCGGTTTGAGTCCCGCGGCCGCACCTTGGCGCATGAAGTGCAGGATAAAGGGAAGCTCGATCGGCTGGGGAAGCTGCGACTGGTAGTACGCCGAGTCGAAAAACATGGTCGGCGAAACGTTGCGTTCAAGGCCGTGCTGAAAAAAGTGCTCAAACAGCGGAATGCCGCTGAGGCCGGGGATCGGACCGGTGAAGGTTCCGACGCTGCGCTGGTAGAACCCGCGCATGAACGCCTGGCGCAGATGGGCTCGTTCGCTATCGGTGACCTCAAACATTGAGCGCGTCCCAGTCGAGCGTGTGATACCTGGTCGGTAGTGCATGGATGCTGCTGGTCAGCAGCGAAGATTCCCGCTTATTGATGTAGTGCGAGGTTCCTTCGACCACGCGGTGCGGGATCCCGCGACGAAGCGTTTCGGTGTTCCAGCTCCAGTCCTCGTAGCCGAACCCGCTCTTGAGCAGGTTGGGCGGATACGGGATTTCGCGATAGATCGAAGTCTTGGCAAACGACAACGCCGTCCAACCGTTGTGAAGCCGAAACCGCGACGACTTGAACATGCGGTGTTCGCTACCGAGGTGGTGATACACGTGTGGCATTTTGCCCGAAACAAAGTTCGCTGCCGGGTGCCACACGGCGTCGGTGTCGGCGGCATCGGCCGCGGCAAAGGCACGAGCGATCCAACGAAACCCCCACAGGTCATCGCCGTCGAGAAAGCAGGTGTAGGTGCCCGCAGCTTCGTTGGCTGCTCGGTTTCGCGCCAGACCAAGATCGCCCGCAGTCGACTCGACGTAACGAGGCGTATCGCCCAAAATTTTCTGCGCAACCGCTCGCGTGCGATCGTCGGCATTGTCGAGAAGAACCAGCCGCTCGACAGAAAGTCCCTGCTCTTCGGCGTACTCGGCCGCGGCCTTGAGGCTCCGTAGCGTTGGCACACAGGTCTCGCGCTCGCGATGGAGGTTTACGACAGCGGTTACATCTGGCGACGACATACGGGGAGGAGCTTAGTTGCGAAATACCGCAAACCCGATCGTTCGGCACGGGAGCCAACCATCGTCGGGTGTGTTCAAGAATGCCGTTACGAGTAGTTGTCGCCGCCAAAGATCTCGCTGACGCTGGTGTCTTCAAAGACGGCGTGAATGGCGCGGGCCAAGATGGCCGATACCGACACAATTTCGATCTTGTCGCACTTGCGTTCAGGCGGAAGCGGCAAGGTATCGGTGGTGACGACCTTGCGGATCGGCGACTTCTTAATACGATCGATTGCCGGCCCCGAGAACACACCGTGGGTACATGCCGCGAAGATCTCGGTAGCTCCCTTTTCTTGCAGGATGTCGGCGGCAGCGACGATGGTGCCGCCGGTGTCGATCATGTCGTCGATAAGCACGCAGACCCGACCTTCGACTTCGCCAACGACGTCTTTGGCCTCGACCGTGTTTTTCTCGCTTGTCGACCGGCGCTTGTGCACGATGGCCAGGTCGGCATCGAGCTCTTTTGCATAGCGCTCGGCAACCTTCACGCGGCCGGCATCGGGCGACACGATGACGAGACTGTCGCCGGTGAGACCATTGGCGGTGTCGTCACTGGCGATACTGTCGCGGAGATCGCGCAAGAAATCGAGCAACACCGGCCGAGCGGTGAGATGGTCGACCGGGCCGTCGAAGAAGCCCTGGATCTGGTTGGAGTGCAGGTCGACCGACACGAGCCGGCTTGCGCCTGCCGCCTTGAACAGTTGGGCAACGAGCTTTGCCGTGATTGGTTCGCGACCGTTGGCCTTGCGGTCCTGACGGGCGTAGCCGTAGAACGGCGCCACCACGGTGATTCGCTTTGCCGATGCCCGGCGAGCGGCGTCGACCATGATGAGTTGCTCCATCAGAGCATCGTTGATCGATTGCTCTTCGAACGCCGAGTGGGTGTTGATGATGAACACGTCGGTGCCACGGATCGACTCTTGGTACCGGCAGTGGATTTCGCCGTTCGCGAACTCGGCGATTCCGGCATCACCTAAAGGAACACTCAGCTCCTGCGCGATATCAGCGGCGAGCGTTTGGCTGGCGCGTCCACTCACCAGATACAGGTGCTTCTTTGTTACAAGCTCCACGGGGGGCAGCCTCACGCTCGACAGTTTCGCAGGAGGTGGCGTCGAGCCACCACGTCGCATGGTAGGCGACGCTCGACTAGTCGCTGTATTGGCCGACGAAGTTGGGGCCGGTAATCGCGTTGGGTGCGATTTGGGCCCCTGGCTCGAGCGCCGCGAACGGTCCGACGACGGCGTCGGGGCCGACTTCGGCGTCACGTCCGGTTGTTCGAATCACCTTGGCACGTTGGCCAATGGCGCAATCGGTGAGATGGGTATCGGGACCGACCTCGGCGTGGTCGCCGACGACGGTGAACCCGCGAAGAATGGTTCCGGGTTGAAGAGTAACGCCGGTTCCAAGCACCACATCGGCGTCAATGTAGGTGCGCGAGGGATCGACCATGCGAACACCTCGGGCCATCCAACTCGTGGTGATGCGTTGCCGCATCATGGCTTCGGCCATGGCCAGGTCTTCGTAGCTTCCGATACTTCGAAGCGAGTCGAGGCTGTGCGGGTCGGTTCCGTCTCCCACCACAAGCGTTTCGACCTTGTGTCCGGCGCTGGCCAGTACGACGAGCGCGTCGTTGAGGTTGAATTCGCCTCGCGGGTTTTGTGGAGTGGTGCGGCGGATCGCTGCAGCCAAATGTCCGCGGCGAACCATGTAGCAACCGGTGACCGCAAGCAGCTGATTATCGACCTCGGCATCCGCTTCGTCCAAGCTGTCGGTCAGAAGAACACCGTGGGTGGCGATGGAGTCGAGCGCCCCGGATGGCTTGCGTCGAAGCCGAGGTCGGTTGGTGAAGGGGCCGACTGCTGGTGAGGCGAGCACCGTGGCCTCGGCACCGGTTTGTTGGTGATGATCGACGAGTTGGACAAGAAGGTCGGCGGTAAGGAGCGGAAGGTCACCGTGCACGATGAGCACGTGACCGTCATCGTCGAGGTAGTCGGCCGAGGAGGCAGCATCGAGGTACCCGGCGGAGTATCGCCGATCGTCGAGAGCCGCCAGGCCGGCCAAGACCGCATCACCGGTACCGCGTTGCACGTACTGTTCGGCAAACACGACGCCGGTGTCGCCAATTCGGCTGTGGAGGGTTTTGACCACGTCTTCTGCGCCGGCGGCAACCACGATTGCTACTCCACCAGACACGCCACCAGAACTACCGGCAGAGATTCCTGCATCGGCAACCGCACCAAAGACCGAGGCGACAATCGGTTGCCCACAGAGGTCCTCGAGAAGTCCGGGACGACTAGTGGTGCGCAGGCGCGAGCTGCTTCCGGCCGCCAAAACAATGGCGGAAACATCGGCTGGTGGGCCGGCGGGAAGAGCGCCCGAGGAGGGGGAATCCGGTCGCGATTGGTGCGTTGTCACTTCTCTAAGGTTTAGCAAGAATCCCATTCCCTGTCGACCACTTAGAGTGTTTTTTGCTGTGACTCTGCGTGATTTCGATGGTACCTTTCAAGGCTATGTGCGGCATCGCCGGCGTCTTTCACTACGTCACCCGAGAACCGGTCGAGCCCGACCTCCTGCAAGCCATGGCCAACTCGATGGTGCACCGTGGTCCCGACGACTCTGGCTACTTTCTCGATTCCGGTGTCGGCTTCGGTTTTCGACGGCTCTCGATCATCGATATCGAGGGCGGGCATCAGCCAATGACCAACGCCGACGAGTCGACCTGGGCGATGCTTAACGGTGAGATTTACAACTTTCGCGAGCTCCGACGCGAGCTCGAAAGCGTCGGCCACCAGTTCCGGACGGCATCTGACACCGAAACCATCGTGCACGGCTACGACCGCTGGGGACCTCAGCTCACAACCAAGCTCAACGGCATGTTTGGTCTGGCGGTATGGGACAAGTCCAGCCAACAGCTCATGCTGGCCCGCGACCACATGGGCATCAAGCCGCTCTACTACTTCGACGATGGGCGGCGTCTGGTGTTCGGCTCCGAACTTCGAGCCATTCTCGCCGACACCACCGTGCCTCGCGAGGTCGACCCCGAGGCCCTGCGAATCTTTCTCACCTATGGCTACCTGCCGTCGCCATTCACCCTGTTCAAGAACATCAAAAAGCTTCAACCCGGACACCGGCTCCTAGCCGGCAGCCATGGCGTACGGGTTGAACGGTTCTGGACCACGGTGCCGCGCATCGACAACAACATCAGCGTCGACGATGCGGTCGAGCACTACACGACGCTGGTCAACCAGGCCGTTGACCGGCAGATGGTGAGCGACGTTCCCGTCGGGTCGCTGCTGTCGGGCGGCGTCGACTCGGGAATCGTAACCGCCGCCATGTGTCTTTCGACCGGAGATGGCGCGCAGACCGACCCGGTGCAGTCCTTCACCGTGGGGTTCGGAGCCGATTTCGAGTGGGACGAGATCGACGATGCCGCCGAGACCGCAAGCTTGTTGGGCACCGACCACACCTCGTTCGAAATCGAGATCGACGACTTCGCCGACTTCTTTCAAACCTCCACCTGGCATCTCGAAGAACCGGTGCTCAGCCAGAGCACCTTCGCCTACTACGAGCTCACCAAACGGGCCAGCGATCACGTGAAAGTGGTGCTCACCGGCCAGGGCGCCGACGAACCCTGGGCCGGATACCACCGTTACTTCGGCGAACGTTACGGAACAAACGTGCGTTGGTTGGTCGACAATCCGCTCACCCATGCGGTCATCGACCGACTACCCGACTCCAACCGGCATACGTCTCGCCTGCGCCGCGCTACCGAATCTCTCGGCGAGCACGATGCCCTCAGCCGTTTCGTCAACATTCACAGCGTGTTTGGCGATACCGACGTTGCGGCCTTGATGCATGGCGACCTCACGACTGAGGTTCTCGATATCGATGCGGCCAGTCCAATGCGGTACTGGCAACGCGATGTCACCCATCTCGGTGGCCTCGCCCAATTGCTCTACATCGACAGCCGCATGTCGCTACCCGACGACCTACTCCTCTACGGCGACAAGCTATCGATGGCCAACTCACTCGAGACTCGAGTGCCACTGATCGATGTGGAGATCATGGAGTTCGTCGAGTCGCTCCCCTCCGACTTCAAACTCCGCGGTCGCAACACCAAACACGTACACAAGAAGGCAGCCGAAAATTGGTTGCCCGACCATGTGATCAACCGCATCAAGCGGGGTTTCGCCACGCCGGTCGATACCTGGTTTCAGGGAGCGCTCGATTCCTTTCTCAACGACACGATGCTCGCCCCCGACTCGGCGTGCGGTGAGTTCTTCGAACGAGCTGAACTCGATCGGATTCTGCGCGAACATCAATCGGGCGCTCGGAACCATCGCCGTCAACTCACCACCCTGCTCAGTTTCGAGCTCTGGCATCGCCAATTCGTGCGAAGCTCTTCGCCGAGCAGTTCGCTGTGACCCCACGCAGTTCGCTTCGACCCCCACCCCCCCAAAAAAAAGAAAGACACGAAAGAACTCCGCACATGAACATCTCCATTTTCGGACTTGGCTATGTCGGCGCAGTGTCCGCGGCATGTCTCGCCGACGCCGGACATCACGTGGTCGGCGTCGATATCAACCCCCTGAAGATCGATGCCATCAACGCCGGCACCACTCCGGTTTTGGAGAAGCATGTTCCCGAGATGATCGAAGCGGCCGTCGCCGATGGGCGTCTCCGGGCAACACTCGATGTGGAAGACGCCGTGCTCACCACCGACCTGTCACTTATCTGCGTCGGTACCCCCAGCCGCACCAACGGCGAT
>CALJDK010000130.1 GCA_938023735.1 uncultured Acidimicrobiales bacterium | reverse complement strand
GAACTAGCGCTTCTAGGCCATCCGAACCCTTACACGTCATTTCCTGTTATCTCAGGTTTTCGTGTTGTACTCTGGCGCTCATGACGGGGACTGAACACACCACAACAGCACCAAGCGTGTTGTCACGACGCCGAATTCCGGGATTTTCGGGCCGGATCACCACCGAAGACGTATCCAACAAATGGGTGCTCTTTACCATTCTTACGGCGCTCAACATGATGGACCTGGTCCTTACCGAGACCGGGCTTGCGATGGGTGTTCTCGTCGAGAACAACCCACTGATGAAGACCATCGTCGAGTACTGGTGGCTGGCCTTTGCCGTAAAGATCGGTGCCCTCGGCATCGTTGGATTCCTGTTCTATCTCATCCGTGAACGGTCGCGGGTAGTAGAGGGCGCACTCCTGATATGTATTGCCTGGTACACGTGGGTTGTTGCATGGAACTACTCGCTGATCGTGACCGCTCTCTAGGACTTCGTCACATTTCTGCCCGACAGCATTCCAAACGCTGCGGGCGCAAGGTCTCTGGCCTGCCCTGATCACTGTGGGGGTGATCCGGGTGGGCCAGGGTAGATTTTGGGTATGGGTGATTCGGGGTCTTGGGATGCGACGCTTGGTGACTTCGCCGAGCGACAAGCCGCAGCACGGTCGATGGGTGGCCCCGATAAAGTGGGCAAACACCAGGCCCGAGGAAAACTCGATGCCCGGCAACGCATCGACACGCTGCTTGATCCCGGAAGCTTCGTAGAGCTTGGCACCTTTGTCGGGTCGGTTCCCGCCGACGGAATCATCGCTGGCCAGGGCCTCATCGACGGGCGTCCCGTGTTGGTTGGTGCCGAGGATTTTACCGTTCTGGGCGGATCGATAGGTCCGGGTAGTTCTGCGAAGCGCTACCGCATTGCAGAACTCGCCGGACAAGAGCGAGTGCCGCTCATCATGCTTCTCGAGGGCGCGGGTCACCGCCCGCCGACCAATGGCGAAAGTCATGGCCGGTCGCCGATCGACCTGCAGGAACAGTCGAGGCTTTCGGGCAACGTGCCCATCGTGGCTGCCGTGCTCGGATCATCGGCTGGTCACGGAGCGCTTATCGCAGCGCTTGCCGACTTCAGCATTATGAGCAGCCAAGGCGCGATCTTCGCCGCTGGACCGCCCGTGGTGAAAGCATCGCTCGGTGAAGAGATCAGCAAAGAAGATCTGGGTGGTCCAGCCGTAGCGGTGGGCAGCGGCTTGGTGCACAACGTGGCTGGCGACGACGCCGCAGTGCTCGCCGATATTCGCACCTACTTGTCGTACTTCCCGTCGAGTGCCTGGAGCTACCCGCCGGCCCGGGAAGCCGGAGACGATATCGGCCCTCGTTCCCTTGACGATCTTGTCGACGTGATCCCTCGCAACTCGGCCGAGGTTTACGACATCCGCCATGTCGTGAGTCGAATCGTCGACGGCGGGGCTTTCTTCCAGGTTGGTCCGGATTTCGGACCGGCAATGGTGTGTGCGCTTGCCCACTTAGGCGGGCAGCCGGTGGCGGTCGTCGCGAATCAGCCGACGGAGTTGGCGGGTTCCATCGATGTCGATGCCGCCGACAAGGCGGCACAGTTCATCCAGGTTGCCGATGCGTTTCACCTTCCGCTGGTTTTCCTCAGCGACAACCCTGGAGTGCTTGCTGGGTCCGCATCGGAGAGTCGAGGAATTCTCCGGAGTGGCGGGCGAATGTTTGCCGCACAGAACCTGGCCCGAGTCCCGAAGCTGCAGGTAACACTGCGGAAGGCGTACGGGTTTGGGTCGATGGTGATGGCGATGACCGGCTTCAGCGGACAAACAATCTCGGTTGGTTTGCCCGGCGTGACGTTGGGTTCGATGGGTGCAGCCGGGGCGAGCGCAGCGTTAGGCGCCGACGACGACCAGGCGGCCGCGATCGCTCTGGCCGAACAGAACGCCGCCTACCGGTCGGCCAGCAAGCTCAGCTTCGACGAACTCATCGAGCCGGCCGAAATCCGAAACCAACTCCTGGCCTGGCTGGCACTCGGCATCTCCCGACGCCAAGCACCAGCCATGCCACGATCAAATTCTGCGGTGTTCCGGTAGTTAGGCCGAAGGCGGAGTACTTAGGAAAGGCGCTCGGCGATGTAATCGAGGCAGGCGGTTAGGGCTTCGATGTCTTCGGGATCGATTGCTGGGAACATCGCTATGCGTAGCTGGTTGCGGCCGAGTTTGCGGTAGCCGTTGGTGTCGACGATGTCGTTGGCGCGCAACACGGAGTTGATGGTGTCGGCATCGAGTGCATCGTCGAAGTCGATGGTGGCCACCGTGCTGCTGCGGTGCTCGGGGTCGGCGACGAACGGCGTGGTGAAGTCGCGCGACTCCGCCCAGCCATACATAATCGACGCCGACGTATCACAACGTCCGGCCGAGAACTCCATGCCGCCGTTGTGGTTGATCCACTCGCACAATTCGGTGGCCAAGATGATGGTGGCCAGCGCCGGGGTGTTGTTGGTCTGGTCTTTGCGGCTGTTGTCGACAGCGGTCTTGAGGTTGAGTGACGGCGGAATCCACCGGTCTGATGCATCGATACGTTCGATGCGTTCAATTGCCGCCGGCGACATCGCAGCAAGCCAGAGGCCGCCGTCGGAACCCAATACCTTCTGCGGGGCAAAGTAGTAGCAGTCGGTTTGGGAGGCGTCGAAGCGCAAGCCACCCGCGCCCGAGGTTGCGTCGACCAGCACGAGTGCTCCGTCGTGGGCACCATCGGGGCGGACCAGTGGCATCGAGACGCCGGTGGTGGTTTCGTTGTGCGTGAGCGCGTAGGTGTCGATGCCGGCGGCAGCAACCGCTTCGGTTCGAGTGCCGGGGTCGGCGGCGATGATCTGCGGGTCGTCAAGATGGGGCGCTCCCGACACGGCTTTGCCGAACTTGCCGGAGAACTCGCCAAAATCGAGGTGCTGCGATTTGTTGTCGATGAGGCCGAAGGATGCGGCGTCCCAAAAGATCGTGGTGCCGCCGTTCCCGAGTACTACTTCGTAGCCGTCGGGCAGCACAAACATCTCGGCGAGAGCGTTGCGGAGGCGAGAAACCATGAACTTCACCGGGGCTTGCCGGTGGCTGGTTCCCATGTACAGGGGGGCCTCATTCACGAGGGCGGTGATGCCCTCTGGACGGACCTTTGACGGACCCGCTCCAAACCGGCCATCTTTCGGGCGGATCTCGAGGGGGATCTGAATGTCTGGTGTAGTAGTCACACCTCTAACTATGCCGCATTGCCGTCAGAGTCGTGGCAACATGCCCTCTGGCATTTGTGCAATTTCCGCCACACGAAACCAGCGCTCTTTCGAGCCCCGAAAACCCCGTAGCAAGATCCCCTTAGCAAGAAGGCAATTCCACCCCATATGTCCAGCGAACGGCTCTCCACTCGAATTGGCGCGATCACCGAATCGGCGACCCTTGCAATCACTGCCAAGGCCAAGTCACTGAAGGCCGCGGGCGAGCCGGTCATCGGCTTCGGCGCTGGCGAGCCTGACTTTCCGACGCCTCAACACATCGTCGAAGCTGCCGTTGCTGCGTGCAGCGACCCGGTGAACCACAAATACTCGCCCGCCGGAGGGCTTCCGGTTCTGAAAGAAGCGATCGCGGCAAAGACACTTCGCGACAGCGGGGTCGAGGTTGATCCGGCCAACGTTCTTATCACCAATGGCGGAAAACACGCGGTGTACAACACCTTCGAGACGCTGCTCAACCCGGGCGACGAAGTGTTGGTGCCGACCCCGTACTGGACCACCTATCCCGAGCCCATCTCCTTGGCCGGAGCCGTAACCGTCGAAGTCCCCACCAGCATCGAGACCGGCTTTCAAGTAACGGTCGAGCAACTCGAGGCAGCATCGACACCCAACACCAAGGCACTCCTCTTCGTATCGCCGTCGAACCCGACCGGAGCCGTGTATCCGAAGGAACAGATCGAAGCCATTGGACGCTGGGCGCTCGACAAGGGTATCTGGGTGGTCACCGACGAGATCTACGAGCACCTGGTCTACGACGACAACGAACACCATTCCATCCTCAAATTGGTTCCCGAGTTGGCCGACCACTGCGTGATCCTCAACGGGGTCGCCAAGACCTACGCCATGACCGGCTGGCGGGTCGGTTGGATGATCGGCCCGACCGACCTCATAAAAGCGGCCACCAATTTGCAGTCGCATGCCACCTCCAACGTCAACAACGTTGCGCAGCGGGCTGCGCTAGCAGCGGTATCTGGGCCGCTCGATGCCGTGGTGGAGATGCGGAACCATTTCGACCGACGGCGCCTTCTCATGCACAGCCTGCTCGACGGCATCGATGGGGTCGAGGTGCTTCGCCCACAAGGCGCGTTCTACGCCTTTCCCTCATTCGAAGGGGTACTCGGTCGCGATATCGGCGGTGTCACACCGGCTACAACGGTCGAGCTCGCTGCGGTCATTCTCGACCAGGCAAAGGTAGCCATCGTGCCGGGCGAGGCGTTCGGTTCGCCCGGCTATGCCCGATTCTCGTTTGCCCTTGGCGACGATGATCTGGGTGAAGGCATTGGTCGTATCGCCGAACTTCTCGCCTAGGAGATCACATCGTGTCTACGCCTGGCCCTCTCGAGGCTCCGTTCGGGGCGTGGCCGTCACCTATCTCGGCCGAAATGCTGGTGTCGGGAGCGGTGGGAATCTCCGAAGTCATCCCCGAAGCCGACGCGTGCTGGTGGGCCGAATCTCGACCGTCCGAGGGCGGACGCACCGCCTTGATGCGGTGGTCCGAAGTAACAGGTGCGGTCGAAGTCACCCCGCCTGACGCGAACGTGCGAACCCGGGTACACGAGTACGGCGGCGGATCGTGGTGGGTCGACGGTGGCACGGCGTTCTATGTCGACTACTCCGACCAGCGCTTGCGATCGATTCGCCCGGGTGACCCGGCTCCGAGCCTGCTGTCTCCCGAGCCGACCGAACCCTCGGGTCTGCGGTTTGCCGACCTTCGGGTCACCGCCGACGGGGCGTGGGTCATCGCAGTCGGCGAAACCCACGGTGTCGGCGACGAACCGGCCAACAGCCTGGTGGCCGTCGCCACCGACGGATCCGAACAGTTGGTCACATTGATCGAAGGAGCCGACTTCTACGGTTCGCCATGTCTGCCGCCCGACGGATCGCAGCTTGCGTGGGTGTCGTGGGATCACCCAAACATGCCCTGGGACGACACCACGTTGTGGCGAGCCGAGCTCATCTCCGATGCCGATGGGGTTCGTGTTGGCGCGCCGGCGCAGGTGGCAGGAGGCCCAGGTGAAGCAGTGGTGCAGCCGCTGTGGTCGCCCGACGGCACCCTTCACTTTCTGTCCGACCGTTCGGACTTCTGGTACCTCTATGTCGAAGGCCAGGACGAACCGGTGCTCTCCGTCGAGGGCGAGATTGGCTATCCGCCCTGGGTCTTTGGCTTGGCGCGCTATGCCTTCTTGCCCGACGGCTCGGTGATTGCGGCGCGTTTTTATGATGGGGTCGAAGTGCTCGATTCCCAGCCTCAACTCACAGCCGTCAACACCGTTCGAGCGGTCGGCAACACCGTGAGCTTCGCCGGGTCGACCTGGTCCAACGAGACTGCAGTGTTCTACGACGGCAAGGTCGTTCGTGAGCCACGCGACCTGGGCTTGGCGCCCGAGTTCACGCCGGCACCGGAGGTCATCTCGTTCTCAACTGGCCAGGAATCGGGCGAGAAGGCGTATGCCCTGTATTTCGCTCCAGCAAACCCCGAGGCGGTCGGCCCCGCCTCCGATCTGCCGCCCCTGATCGTTCTGGCCCACGGTGGCCCAACATCGGCAGCGCGCTCACAGCTCAACCTGGCTCGACGGTTCTGGACCAGCCGAGGCTTTGCCGTGGTCGATGTGAACTACCGGGGGAGTAGCGGTTTCGGTCGGGCCTACCGAAAGAAGCTCGACCATAACTGGGGCGTCGCCGATGTCGAAGACTGCGTCAACGCCGCCCGGTTCCTGGTAGATCGGGGCGACGTCGACCCCGACCGCCTCATCATCCGCGGCGGAAGCGCTGGCGGCTTCACCGTGCTGAGTGCTCTGGCCTTTCACGACGTATTCACCGCCGGCGCCAACATGTACGGGGTCGCCGACCTCTCGGCGCTCGCCCTCGACACGCACAAGTTTGAAAGCCGGTATCTCGACAACCTGGTGGGCCGATGGCCCGAAGACCAGGAGATCTACGACGCTCGGTCGCCCATCAATCATCTCGAAGGATTCTCCGCTCCGATGATCGTTTTGCAGGGCGCCGACGACGCGGTAGTACCCCCGAATCAATCACGCATGATCGTCGAGGCGCTCGACGCACGCGACGTTCCGGTGGCGTATCTCGAATTCGACGGCGAGCAGCATGGATTCCGTAAAGCTGAGACCATCATGACCGCCCTCACCTCGGAGCTGGCCTTCTACGGTCGAGTGTTTGGCTTCGAACCCGACGGCCCAGCCGTCGACGTCGAGATACGAAACGAGCGCGTGCCCTAAGCTGTCGGAAATTGGTTGAATTGGCGGGAGTCCTATGGGTCGATTGTGGAGCGTTCCGCAGTAGAGTCAAAAGTCAAGCGAAAGCAGTAACCAGATGAGCCGAGGAGGCGGATTGCAATGGGACGCCAGGCTTGCGCCTGGAGGAATGTCTTCCCCGCGTGGTGCCCGCAGTGGCATGCCTCGGTGGGTCTGGGTAGCGCTTGCGCTGCTCTTTCTGCTGCTCGTGATGTGGTTTCTTGCCAGTCGTGGCGGCGATGATCCCGTAAGCACTTCCGCTGGAGGCGACGTCGCCGAAGCGGTGCGCATCGCCGAAAACCGGGCGGGCTACTCGGCGATCGACCTTGAGGTGACCGATGGGCGAGTAGTGCTCACCGGCGAGCTGCCAACGGTCGAGGATCGCTACGCCGCCGAGAAGGTGGCAAAGTCGGTTTCGGGCGTCTTGTCGGTCGACAATCAGATCATCACCATCGAGGGCCCCGAACCCACCATTGTTGAACCGCCGAAAGAACAAACCGCCGAGGATCGCGAGCTCGAGACACGCCTGCTCCGCGAGAGCCTCAGTAATCCCATTGTGTTTGGCAGCAACAGCGCCGACCTCGATCCGGTATCCGCGGCCACTATCGACACCGTTGCGGGGTTGCTCGAGCAGTACCCGGCCGCTCGCATTGAAGTGCAGGGTTACACCGACTCCGACGGCGATGACGACGCCAACCTCGCGCTGAGTTCGCAGCGGGCCGAAGTTGTGCTGCAACAGCTCGTGGCCCGAGGCATCACGGCCGACCGCCTCGAGTTTCAGGGCTTTGGTGAGGCGAATCCCGTCGCGTCGAACGATTCCAAAGAGGGCAAGGCTCAGAATCGGCGCATCGAGTTCGCCGTGATTCCTCAGTAGTCACGAGGAACCCCGCCTTTGCGGACAACTGTCACCGAGTAAAGTTGAGCAACGTGGTCGGGAATTGACTACGTTCGCTTTATGGCAACGGTGTTGATTACTGAAGAGATCGCGGAAGCGGGGCTGGCGACTCTGCGGGACGCAGGGCACGATGTCGAGGTAAAGCTTGGCTTGTCGTCCGATGAACTCTGTGACGCTCTGGTCGGGGTGCACGGTTTGGTGATTCGTTCGGCCACGCAGGTCACCGCCGAGGTACTCGCCAAAGCCGACACCCTGCAAGTGATCGGTCGAGCTGGCGTTGGTCTCGACAATGTCGACGTCGCAGCAGCTACTGCGCAAGGCGTCATGGTGGTCAACGCGCCCCAGTCAAACATCGTCTCGGCTGCCGAGCAGACCATGGCTCTTCTTCTCGCCGCGGCCCGCAATGTTCCGCAGGCGCACGCCGCGCTCAAAGAGGGCCGCTGGGAACGCTCGAAATGGACCGGCGTCGAATTGGTGAGCAAGACCTTCGGCATTATTGGGCTGGGAAGAATCGGAGCGCTTGTGGCCGAGAGAGCCAAGGCCTTCGGTATGCATTTGGTGGGCTATGACCCCTACATCAACGCTGAGCGTGCAGCCGATCTTGGGGTTGAACTTCTCGAGCTCGATGACCTGATGTCACGAGCCGATTTCATTACGGTGCACGTAGCCCGGACGCCAGAAACGATCGGGCTTATCAATGCCCAACGGTTAGCTCTGGCCAAACCAACACTTCGCGTTATCAATGTTGCCCGTGGTGGAATCGTCGACGAAGCCGATCTGGCCGCGGCGATTTCCAACGGCACCATCGCGGGCGCGGGTCTCGACGTTTTTGCCGCCGAACCGTGTACCGAATCGCCCCTATTCAGCCTCGACGAGGTCGTCGTGACTCCACACCTTGGCGCCAGCACCACCGAAGCCCAGGACAAGGCAGGCGTAACTATTGGTGAGCAATTGGTTCTGGCTTTGGCCGGCGATTACGTACCCCACGCGGTCAACATTGACGCCGCCGAAGTGAACTCGGTCTCGAAACCATTCGTGCCGCTCGCCGAGACTCTGGGTCGGCTCTTTGCGTCGCTTGTCGATGCCTTGCCCGAGAAGGTCGAGGTTGAGTTCCGGGGAGAGATTGGCGGCTACGACAATCGACTCGCCGAGCTGTCGTTCACCAAGGGACTCCTCGCTGGGGTCAGCGATACCCCCGTGTCGTATGTAAACGCCGACGATGTTGCGCTCGCCGCCGGAGTCGAGATCCACTCGAGCCGAACAACCTCGTCCAACGACTTCGTGAACGTCATTACCGCTCGGGGTGGGGGCCATGCGTTGGGCGCCACCATTGTGGGCCTCGGCGAAGAACCTCACCTGGTAAATGTCGACGATCATACCGTCGACGTTCCGGTGGCCGACCACCTCATCGTCGTCCGCAACGACGACTCGCCGGGCATGATCGGCTACTTCGGTATGACGATGGGCGAGACCGGCATCAACATTGACGACCTCCACCTTGGGCATGCCGCCAACGGCGAAGCGGCCATGATCGTGGCCTCGGTCGACCACGCCGTGAGCGACGATGTGCTCGATGCATTGCGCGCCAACCCCGGTGTGCACAGCGTGGTTCGACTCTCGGGACTCGCCACGAGCTGACCGATGGTCTAAACCCTGTTGGGTCAGTTCCGTAATTCGATTCTTGAACCAACTTGAACCAAAGGGAAGCTCTTATGTCTGCAGTTCGCTACGAAGTGGCCGACCACATCGGGGTCATCACCATCGATCGGCCCGAAGCCCGCAATGCGGTCAACGGAGATGTTGCGTCGGGCATCGAAGCGGCCATCGATGAACTCGAGGCCGACGACGACACGTGGGTTGGCATCATCACTGGTGTCGGCCCAGCCTTTTGTGCTGGCGCCGATCTCAAAGCCGTCGCCAGCGGCGATTCGGCTGGGCTATCCACCAAACGAGGCGGCTTCGGTGGCTTTGTGTCCCGCGAGCGGGCCAAGCCAGTAATCGCCGCAGCCAACGGTCATGCCCTTGCCGGCGGATGCGAGATTCTGCTGGCGTGCGACCTGGCCATCGTCGCGGAAGGCATCAAGATTGGACTCCCCGAGGTAAAGCGCAGCCTGGTGGCTGCAGCCGGTGGATTGTTCCGCCTGCCTCAGGCTGTCGGGCCAGCGTTGGCCGCCGAGATGATTCTCACCGGCGACCCCATCACCGCTGAGCAGGCGTTGGCCGCCGGGCTCGTCAACCGGGTCGTGCCAGCCGGCGATGTTTTGGCCGAGGCCAAGGCGCTTGCCGCACGAATCGCCGTCAACGCTCCGTTGGCGGTGCAAGCCAGCCGCGACGTGATGCTGCAGGCCAGTTCGGCCGCCGAACTCGACCTGTTCAAGGCCAGCAACGTCAAGATGCGCGAACTCTCCAAGACCGAAGATTTTGCCGAAGGCCCCAAGGCGTTCATCGAAAAGCGGCCCCCCGAATGGAAGGGCCGCTAATCAAGCTCAATCCGAAAGACGGTTCCAGACACCCTATTCATATCGATGACCATCGATTCGAATAGGGTTCCAGACACCTTATTCTGACTATCGTAATGAGAATTGGAACGGTTAGAGGGTGGCGCTGGTGAGCTTTTCGAGGGTGTCGATGGCATTCGCCTGAATGGTGCTTCGTGAAATGGTCCACAGCTTGTCGCCGATCACCAGAGCTCGCGTAATCGAATCCTGGTAGGAGTCGAGCCAGCACATTTCGATCCGATCAGCGTCGCCGAGGTCAAGGCCCTCGACCGGACCGAACCAGTTGCGGATCTCATCAGCCGGAATTTTCTCGCAGCTGTAGCCGCTATAGCCGCCACGCTGATCGGCCGTGCATGCCAGAATCACGCTGTTCTCACCCTCCTCGTTGAGGATGTACCACAGCTCGCTCTCGCGTTCAGACCCTTCCGGAAGGTCGGCCGTGGTTAGGCGGCGACAGTCGGTTTGACCCTGAGCCTCGGTGTCGATGTGGCTTAATCGCCCTTTCTCGGTGATGGTCCCGTCGGCGATGGTGAGTGCCACGGCGCCGAAGAATCCTTCGCCAGAAGAACCCTCGTCGCCGTTGCCCGAACCCCACTGTTGAACCGGGATGACCAACAGGTTCTCGTCGGCCCACCAAAGTGCCGAGCGATGATCCCACTCGGCCTCGGTGTAGCTGTTGGGAAGCACCCACGAGTCAAGCGCTGTCGGTGCCGCCAGATCAGACACGTCGAACAGCGTTACCTTTGCGCCCTCGGTGCGGCCCTCTTCGCTCGCTTCCTGGCCAATTCCAACGACCAGTGTGTCGCTGATTGGGTGGAGGTAACCGCTGTAGCCGGTGATCTTCAGTTCGCCCAGAATGGTTGGGTTGGCTGGATCGGCAAGGTCGACCGTGTAGAGGGGATCGGTCTGCCGGAAGGTCACCACGTAGGCGAGATCGCCGACGTAGCGCACCGAGAAGATCTGCTCACCCTCGCCCATGCCGCCGACATGGCCGAGCTGCACCAGCTGGTCGCCCTGTTGCTCGAATGTGGTGATCGAGCTGACACTTGTTTCTTCGCTGCGGCCCCAAGGGGAACCTTCGGTAGTCGCTACCCGGAATACGCCGTCGTACTCCGACATCGAGAACTGGTTCAGGAGTGAGCCATCGACCGAACCAGAGGCCTGGTACTCGGCCGCCGCGCCCATGGGGGTCGAGAATTTGTGGATCGATGTCGACCAATCATCCTCGGGACGGAACTCGGGGTCTTCCCAGCTACGAGGGTCGATCCAGCTGTTGGTGGTCACAAACAGCGCTTCGGTCGATGCGTAGACCGTGCGGCCCTCACTCAATACCGACGAGCTGGTCGATGCCGCCAGGGGAGTGCTGGTGTCGATGCTCACAACGGAGAGGGCGCCGAAACCGGCGAACTCGTTGGGCTGATGAACCTGATCGCACTGCGACAACAACCCGGTTGTTACCTCGCCGTTCGCAACCAGCGAGTAGGCAGGCAGCCAGTCTTCAAGTGTCGACTCGGCAATAACCTCTTTGTTGACGGCAATCGCCTTCTCCTCGGCCTTTTCGTTGTTCGCGCCTGGCGAAACAAACCCGAGATCGTTCGGGAAGGTGCTGACCACGAACCGAAGGTCCGAGCCAACCAGGCGAGCGCTGACCGAGTTCCCCTCGATGTGCAGGCTACGGATACCCGGGTTCGCCTCGGCATCAGACAGATCAACCTCTCGGATAACGGTGCTCTGCACGTAAAAGCGACCTTCCGGGCCGCTGTTTGTTGCGTCATCGGCCGCCGGGAGGGCGCCGTTTCCTTCGCCGATCACATACACCTTGGTACCGGCATCGGCGGTGGTGATGAACATCTGATGGAACCAGGCGTTCTGACCCTCTCCTTCGTCCCCGTTTCCGGCATCGTCGGTATTGCTTAACTCGATATCGTGCACCCTCTCAGGGGCGTCACCAGAAACATCGAACACGATGAGTCGACTGTCTTTGAGGACATAGATGCGTTTGCCGTCGGTCTTGACCATGTCGGGCTCGTCGACGCCGAGCTCTTGCACGTTGGTACCCGAGAAGTCGCCATCGGACCCACCTTCAGCCGAATCCGAGCTCGACTCCGAGACTGGCTGCGCAGTCGAACCGTCGCCGCCCGCCGAATCCTCCATAGCTTCGTCTTCCATTGCCTCCTCGACCTCGGGTCCGAAGTACCCGCCGCCGCTGAGTCCCCAGGGGCCAACCCGTTCCGACGCTTCAGCCTTCAGGTGATCGAGCAGGGCGCTGCACTCGGCAAACGGCTTCAGCGCCGCCACCAAGCTGATATCGGCATCATCGAGATCCACAACCTGATCGCCGGTGTCGTCGGTGCCGGTGTCGTCGTCGGACGGCGCGCCGACGGGCGAGTTCGAACTGGAACACGCCGACGCTAGAACGATCAAGCTGATCAGAAGGGTAAGGAATCGAGTAAGTCTGAGGCTCATAACAAGTCTCCAAGGCGAGGGCCATAGTCGCGGATGAGTTAGGTGTTGAGCATTGGACGCTGTAACTCCATCGGCTGGTTCCCAATTTTGCCAAATTTCTCGAAAGGATCTTCGAATGAGCCATTTGACCTAGTCGACGACCTAGCACTACCGAGTTGGCGGTGTTCTACAGGTTGGTTTCTGGGAGCTCGTAGAGGGTTTCTGCTGCTGGTCGGGGCGACCATGCGTCTCTTGCTGTTAGGAGTTCGTGGACCCCAAACACCGCAAGGGCGGCCGTCAGCGGAAACAGACTTTCCTGCAACGTTTGGCCGTAAGCCTGCGAGACCACAGCCCAGGTAAGACAACCAGGTAGAACACTCCACCCAACCACCTCAAGCACGCGAGCGCGCTCGCGCCGAATCTCCCGAGCACAAACAATGAGCAACGGGAGAAGCGCAATGGCGATACAAATCACCGATAGCGCATGCAAGCTGTCCGCCGACATGAGTCGATCTATGTGATAGTCGAACACCTTGTGAGCATCGGCTGAAACGACGTTCAACCTGAAGCGGTTCTTTGGCTATGCCATATACGACGGGCGTGATCCTTCGAACGAGTCAATCTTGTCGACCTGTTGCAAGGTCAGGCCGATGTCATCAAGGCCATTCAGCAGGCGATGACGAATCGACTCCGAAAGGTCAAACGTCGAGGAAAGGCCAATCGCTGGCGCTTCAACCGTCGCCCGTTCGACATCGATAGTGATCTCGAGGGTCGGATCGGCCTGCACCGCCGCCATAAGCGCTTCGGCGGTTTCGATATCGACCTCGACCGGCACGAGACCATTCTTGGTGGAGTTGTTCTTGAAGATCGGCCCGAAACGAGGCGAGATCACCGCCGCGAAACCGTATTGCTGGATCGCCCAAACGGCATGTTCGCGGGATGACCCCGTGCCAAAGTTCGGGCCACCGAGGAGGATGTTGGCTCCGGCGTAGTCTTCGTTGTTGAGCACGAAGTCCTCACCATCGCGCCACTCAGAGAAGAGACCCTTTTCGAAGCCGGTGCGTTCGACTCGCTTGAGCCAATCGCTGGGAATGATCTGGTCGGTGTCCACATCGGACCGGTCGAGCGGAACGGCGGTCCCCTGCACAATTGCTACTGGTTCCATGATTCTTTTCGTCTTTCAGTCGAGATCGGCCGGCGTGGCGAATGTTCCGGCGATTGCGGTTGCTGCGGCAACAGCTGGCGACACCAGGTGGGTTCGCCCGCCGCGGCCTTGGCGGCCTTCAAAGTTTCGGTTGCTGGTGCTGGCGCTGCGCTCACCCGGTGCCAGCTTGTCGGGGTTCATCGCCAGACACATTGAACAGCCGGGCTCTCGCCAGTTGAATCCGGCGTCGGTAAAGATGGTGTGGAGTCCCTCGGCCTCGGCCTGCTGTTTCACCAAGCCAGAACCGGGAACCACAAGGGTGCGCATGCCGTCCTTTACCTTGCGGCCCTTCGCAACCGCTGCCGCAGCCCGAAGATCCTCGATACGACTGTTCGTGCAGGACCCAATAAACACCGTGTCGACCGGAACCTCTTTCAGAGGCGTGCCTGCGGTGAGACCCATGTATTCGAGTGCCCGGGAAGCGGCATCGCTTGCGCCCGGGTCATCGAAATCGGCGGGGTCGGGAACGTTGGCCGAGATTGGTGCGACCTGTCCGGGGTTGGTGCCCCAGGTCATGAACGGCACGATATCGGCGCCGTCGAGCACGATCTCGCGGTCATAGGTTGCACCCTCGTCGCTGCGGAGGGTCTTCCAGTCGGCGACCGCTGCGTCCCACTCGGCACCGGTGGGAGCGTTGGGCCGACCTTTCAGATACTCGAAGGTGGTTTCGTCCGGAGCGATCATTCCGGCCTTGGCGCCGAATTCGATCGACATGTTGCACACGGTCATCCGGCCTTCCATGGAAAGCGCTTCGATGACCGGGCCGCGGAACTCCGCGATAGCGCCGATTCCGCCGCCGGTGTCGGCGGCGCCAAGGATGGCAAGAACGACGTCTTTGGCGGTGGAGCCTTCAGGCAACTCGCCGTTGACCGTGATGGCCATCGTCTCCTGAGCTGACTGCTGCAAGGTTTGGGTGGCGAGCACATGCTCCACCTCGCTGGTGCCGATGCCAAAAGCCAAGGCGCCAAACGCACCGTGGGTGCTGGTGTGGCTATCGCCGCAGACGACGGTCATGCCAGGCTGGGTGAGGCCAAGCTCGGGTCCGATGACATGAACGATGCCCTGGTTGATGTCGCCCATCGAGTAGAGCTGCACGCCAAACTCATCGCAGTTCTTTCGAAGCGTGTCGACCTGAGCCTTGCTGACCGGGTCGGCGATCGGCTGGTCGATATCGGCGGTGGGCACGTTGTGGTCTTCGGTCGCCACGGTGAGTTCGGGACGGCGAACCGGGCGGTTGGTAAGACGCAGGCCGTCGAACGCCTGCGGCGAGGTGACCTCGTGAACAAGGTGAAGGTCGATGTAGAGCAGCGAGGGCTCGCCCTCGGCAGCGTGAACGACATGTCGATCCCACACTTTCTCGATCAACGTTTTCGGGCCGCTGCTACCGGCAGAATTACTGGTGTCCATGGAACGCCTCCTGAAGAGCGCACTTGACTGTCTCAAATAGTGAGACGATAATCTTGACTAATGGGAATCCCTATGGGCAGCACTGTAAGCGCGGTGGGCGTCGTTGACAAGGCGATGGTGCTCGTCGAAGCCATCGAGGCGAAGCCGCTCTCGCTCGCCGAGCTCGTTACCGCCACCGGATACAGTAGAGCCACCACCCACCGACTTGCCGGTTCACTCGAAGCACATGGTCTACTTCGGCGCGACGCCGAAGGCCGATACGCGTTAGGGGCGCGGCTGATAAGCCTCGGCCAAAAAGCAGAAGACGGATTCCCTCTCGCGGAAGTGGCGCTGCCATCGCTGCAACGCCTGGTCGACGAAACCGGCGAGTCAGCCCAGCTGTTTGTGCGTCAGGGCGAAACCCGAATCTGTATTGCCTCGGTCGAGTCGCCTCACGGACTTCGCACCATCGTCGAACGCGGGGCAGTGCTTCCACTCAACGCCGGATCTGGGGCAAAGATCCTCCGAGACGAGCCGGTCGGAAAGCAGGGTTGGCTCGACAGTGTGGCCGAGCGCGAGGCCGGCGTTGCCAGTGTCAGCGCACCGGTGTGCGTCGGCGACGTTGTCATCGCCGCGGTCAGCGTGAGCGGCCCGATCGAACGCATCGGAATCAACCCTGGCAACGTCCATGGTGCCGCAGTCAGCAAGGCCGCACTCGAAATCGCCGCTGCTGCTGCGCCCTAACTCTGCAGGAGTCAGCCCAGAACACTCCTGAAGGACCCCGGGAAGTAGTGACCCAAGAAATGGGGCTTCAAGTAATCCCGACGGCGCGACGATACCTACATCGTGGACGACATCGAAGTGATCAACCCCATACCGCTGACCGAACTCATTGGCGACGCGATACGCCTCAGCCGGCTCGACGGAAGTCGGGCCGCCGTGCTGGCCTGTGTCGGTCAGATCGACGGCGAAGACGCCGACGAGGAATCCAACCAAGTGCTCGGGGAACGACTCGAACGCATCCTGCGCGACGGCGATCACCTTCGCCCGTACCGGAACGGCTGGGTTGTCATCAGCGCCGACATCGTCGACGCCAAAGCTCTAGGTCCGGTTATCGAACGGGTTCTCGAAGCCCTCGAACAACCAATCCGCACCTTCGGGGAGCCCCAAAAGGTAAAGGCCGCAATCGGCATTGCACTTGGCGACCGAAGCCAGGACGGCGAATCGCTCCTCCTCGGCGCAGACCTTGCACTCGAAGCAGCACGCTCTCGAGGCGGCGGTGTCGAATCACTAGAGCCAAACCTTGGTGAGGCAATTTCGGCTCGCCTTCGAGACGAAACCGACCTCGACCACTCGATCGGCAGCGAACGCTTTGTGCTGTTCCATCAGCCGATCGTGCCGCTCGGTGAGAATTGGAACCTTCCGCGAGGCGTCGAAGTTCTGGCCCGCTGGCTTCACCCCGAAGACGGCCTGGTTGGCCCCGGACGCTTTATCCCGGTTGCCGAAATCACCGGCCAAATGATCAGTCTCGGACAAGAACTCATCCGCCTCGCATGTCGCGACCTTGCCCAGGTCGCCTTCGAGAGCGCATTCCTCTCGATGAACCTCAGCCCGCAGCAGCTGAGCGACATGATGCTCACCTCCGACGTGCTGGAAGAGCTTGAACGCAACGACGTCCCGCCGCAGGCTATGGCGTTCGAGATTACCGAAGAAGCGCTCCTCATCCCCGACTTCGATGTCCTCGAGAACCTTCGACGGATCGCCGACGCCGGCTGCAAGATCTTCCTCGACAACTTTGGCCGTGACGTATCGAGCCTTGAGTCTTTCACCCGGATTCCGCTCGACGCCATCAAGATCGACCACTCCCGCATCCGTCCCGATATCGACGAAAGCTTCGTCGATATGGTCGTCACCCTCGCCGATCGACTCGGGATCCCCACTGTCGCCGAAGGCGTCGAGGGAGCCGACAACCTCGAGAAACTCGTTGAGCTCGGCGTCGACTACGCCCAAGGGTTCGAGATCGCTGCACCGCGACCTCTCTTTAGCGCAGTCCCGGACAACATCGCCGACGTCGCGTAGCTGCCTTTCTGGTCGTTCGCTCTCAAGTTCGCTTTCTCTGCGCTTCGCTATCGGGCTCCGGTTTCTATCTCGGCCTTCGCTGGCGCTTCGGCTCGACTCCCGGCGTCTTTTGTAGGTTGCGACACTGGTGTCTGGAAACTCAGCGGATAGGCGCTTGCGCACATTTTGACATCCCCTGAGTTTCAAGAAGCCGGCACATTGGGCGAAGCCCAATCCGCGCGGCTTCCTGACACCTGTGTCGCGGGTCTTGCTGCCGCTTTGACACTCGTGTCTGACACGAGTGTTCGTTTGCTACTCGCCGGTGATTGTTGGTGGTGGCTGGTCTTCGGATGTGTCGGTTACGACGAGGAAGATTGCTCCGAAGAGCAAAACGATCCCCAGGGCCAGTGCAGCGAAAACCCAGCGGGGTAGTGGTGGCTTCTGATCGGTCATTGTTTTGCGGCGTGGCGGACTGCGGAAACGAAGGGCGATACGAACTTTGACGGATGGAGCACCGGAGAGTCGTGGGTGCCGGTTGTGGTGAACACCTTGGCGTGATCGATGGCCTTGGCCAAATCGAACTGGCGGGCTGTAGGGACCATCGTGTCGTCGGTAACCACCAGCACCGACACCGGTAGATCTGCATCGATACCGGGAATCCACGAGGTCGCGTCGAACTTGCCGAGCGCTGCTCCCGCCTCGAGAAGAATTCGAGGCTCGCCGAGCAAAATCTGCTCACGCATCCACGGATCGAACTTTCGAGTACCGACCCGCCACTCAAGAATGCGCCGGAACAGTTCGTTGCGAAGTCGAGGGGGAACAACCCGCAGCGACTGCGACAAGGGGCGAAGCGCTGGAAACTCGACCCGCTCCAACGGTGTCACCGAAAACTCCTGCGACGTGGCACAAAGCACCAAGCCGTCGACCCGGCCTGGATGCCGATGCCACACTGACATGGCGATGGGGCCACCCATCGAATAACCAACCGGAATGCACGTGTCGAGACCCAACACGTCGAGAAGCGCCACCGCATCGTCGGCGGCGTCCTCAAGACGGAAGCGGTCGCGCGAGCGAATGCCGCGCCCATGACCCCGATGATCGATAGCCACCACGTTGACGTGCTCGGCGAGTGGCGCGAAGACGTGAAACCAGTTGAGGTCAGCGTTCACAAACCAGCCGTGCAGCAGCAAAACTGTGGGGGCACCCACCGGCCCTTCGAGCTGACGAATGAAGGTCTCGCCCCGACCCGGGAGGTCGATGCTTCGGCCCGGAGGCAGCACAGGAGCGTCAGCCATCGGACGGTGCCGTGCGCCTAGTCGATGCTGACGACGGTAACTTTGAGCAAGCCGCCGGGAGCTTCATAACTGACAGTGTCGCCTAGGGAAGCGCCAACAAGTGCGGCCCCCATTGGTGACCCGGGTGAGATCACGTCGAGATCGCCTTGGCGCTCTTCGATAGACCCGATGAGATACTTCTCGACCTCATCGTCACCCTCGTAGGTGATGCCAACGATCGATCCGGCAAGGACCGTGCTGCCGTCGCCGGATTGTTCGACGATTTCGGCATCTTCGATGAGCTTGGCGAGGTGCATGATGCGCCCCTCCATCTTGCCCTGCTCTTCTTTCGCCGCATGGTAATCGCCGTTTTCAGAAAGATCGCCGAGTTCGCGGGCGGTCTCGATTTTCTTGGCGATTTCGATGCGCCCACGGGTGGTGAGGTCGGTATGTTCTGCCGTCAATCGGTCGAAGGCGGCTTGTGAGAGTTGCGTAACAGCCATTCGAGGGATTCTAGCGGACCAACGCCCGCTTCCTGACCGCCACAGGTGGCTCGATAGGATCGAGCGATGGCACACAAGGTTGGAATCATCGGCGGCGATGGCATTGGACCCGAGGTAATCGCCGAGGGCTTGAAGGTGATTGCGGCGGCTGGCGTCGCGCTCGACACCGTCGACTACGACCTTGGCGGGGCCCGCTACCTCAAAGATGGCGTGGTACTCACCGACGACATCCTCGACGAATGGCGCAACCTTGACGCTCTCTACCTCGGCGCGGTGGGCACCCCCGAGGTTCCGCCCGGCGTCATCGAACGCGGTCTGCTGCTGAAGATGCGGTTCGATCTGGATCTCTACATCAACCGCCGTCCCTTCGTTTTCGCTGGCGACGAACAACGCGATGCCCACGAGTTCATCGTGATCCGCGAAAACACCGAAGGCACCTATGCCGGCGAAGGCGGCTTCCTCCGCAAGAACACGCCAGCCGAGGTGGCCACCCAGGGGTCGGTCAACACTCGCCTCGGCGTCGAACGGTGTATCCGCTACGCCTTCGAATTGGCGCAGAGCCGTCCCCGGAAACACCTCACGATGGTGCACAAGACCAACGTGCTCACCTTCTCGGGCGACTTGTGGGAGCGAACCTTCAATGAGGTTGCGGCCGACTTCTCCGATGTCGAGACCGCCTACAACCATGTCGACGCCGCCTGCATCTACTTTGTGCAGGACCCCGGCCGCTACGACGTCATCGTCACCGACAACCTCTTCGGCGATATCCTCACCGACCTCGGAGGCGCAGTGTCAGGCGGCATCGGGTTTGCCTCATCGGCCAACCTGAACCCGCATGGCGTATCGATGTTCGAACCGGTCCATGGCTCAGCCCCCGACATCGCCGGTCAGAACCTGGCCAACCCCACCGCAGCCGTTCTGTCGGGTGCGATGATGCTCGACCATCTTGGCGAAACCGATGCCGGCGACCGGATCCGCGCCGCCTGCGCCGACACCGACTCGCTGGTGGGTTCCACCACCGAGGTTGGCGACATGCTTGTTGAACGGGTGGCCAATGGCTGACGAAGTCGACGACGAAACACCGGCCCCTCCGGTCGACCGGTCGCCCAACTACCGCGACTCGTGGCCAACTGCGGTCGAGATCTTCGACACCACGCTGCGCGACGGCGCACAGTTTGAAGGCATTTCGCTCACCGTCAACGACAAGCTGCGGGTAGCCGAACAGCTCGATGACCTTGGCGTCCACTGGATCGAGGGCGGTTGGCCCGGCGCCAATACCAAAGAGACCGAGTTTTTCCAGCGCGCCCAGACCGAGCTCGACCTCAAGAACTCCAATCTTGTGGCCTTCGGTATGACTCGCCGGGCCAAAGGGAAGGTCGACGACGACCCCACGCTTCGCAACCTCGTCGAGGCCGGAACCGAAACGGTCTGCCTGGTCGGAAAGTCGTGGGACTATCACGTCACCAACGCCTTGCGCACCACGCTCGACGAGGCCGTGCTGATGGTGAAAGACAGCGTCGAGTTTCTCAAGGCCGAAGGCCTGCGCGTGTTCTTCGACGCCGAGCATTTCTTTGACGGCTACCGTCGCAACCCCGAGTTCACACTGCGGGTGCTCGAAGGAGCAGCCATCGGCGGCGTCGACTGCCTCGTGCTTTGCGACACCAACGGCGGAGCGCTTCCTCACGACATCGAGTCGGCGGTCGGCGATGTGGTTCGGCACTTCGATGGGGTTACCGTCGGGATGCACACCCAGAACGACACTGGCTGTGCCCAGGCAAATGCGCTTGCTGGCGTCCGCGCCGGAGCCACCCACGTGCAGGGCACCATGAACGGGTACGGCGAGCGCACCGGCAACTGCGACCTCACTGCGCTGGTGCCCAACCTGTCGCTCAAGATGGGTATCGAGACCCTCCCACCTGAGCGGATCGAACGCATCACCACCATCTCGCATGCGGTGGCCGAACTGGTGAACCTTGCGCCGCAACCACAGCAGCCTTACGTGGGCGCATCGGCGTTTGCCCATAAGGCCGGGCTTCACACGTCGGCAATCGCTCGACGTCCCGACAGCTACGAACATGTCGACCCGTCGTCGGTAGGAAACGCCACCCGCTTCCTGGTAAGCGACCTGGGCGGGCGATCCACCCTTGCGTTAAAGGCCGATGAGTTCGGGGTCGAACTCGATGGCGCCGAACTCAGTGAACTTAGCGACCGTCTCAAGCGGCTCGAACACGAGGGCTATTTCTTTGAAGCAGCCGATGCGTCGCTCGAACTCCTCATGCGGGAAGCAACCGGTTGGCGGCAGGACTTCTTCGAGCTCGAGTCCTACAAAGCGTCGGTCGATCACCGCTCCGGTTCGGGAGCCCGCGTGTGGAACGACGTTGCTACCGAACTCGTCACCGAGGCGGTCGTGAAACTCCGGGTCGGTGGCGAACGACGAGTCGGCTTCGGAGAAGGAAACGGCCCCGTCAACGCGCTCGACGAGGCGCTTCGTGGCGCGATTGGCGACCAGTACGAACAGCTCAACAACATGCGGTTGGTCGACTACAAGGTTCGTGTGCTCGATAGCGGTGCCGGTACTGGCGCCGTCACGCGGGTGCTGCTCGACAGCACCAATGGCAAAGACTCCTGGACCACCATTGGTGTCTCGCCCAACATCATCGAGGCGTCGTGGCAAGCGCTGGTCGACTCGGTCATCTTTGGCCTCAGGTAAGTAGACTTTCCCCATGGCAGCACCCGAGTCGGTTCCCACTAATCCAACGGCGCCGAAGGCGTATCAGTCGCCGCCCCGCCGAAGCGAACCGTGGCAGGCCGACCGTCCCGGCGAGGTCGTGGGCGGCGGGCAACCAACCGGTCCGCGCCTTGGCTCGCCCGGACCCGACCAGGGATATGCGCTCAAGCTGGTGCACCAGTTCGATGGACGAATCCATGTCGCCGACGGTGAAGACATCCACGATGTCGAGGCCGGTGGCGTTGCCGTAGCCATGCGTCGCTCCTCGATCTTCGGACGCGCCCCGGTCATTCATGACCTCACCATTGCGTTCACCGTGTTTGGCTTTCTCGATAAGAACGCTTCGGCTGAGCTGGTTGAGCTTCGGCGTAAGTTGTTCGCCGGTGTGCATATTCCGGTGCACTACGTCGAGATGCGAACCCTGGTCGACACGGTCACCGAAGAGGCGTTACGCATGACGCCACAGAAGGTCACGGCTGCCTATCAGGCCGACTGGCGTTCGCTCCTTCATCCCGCCTAGCGGCCTGCAGCCCATCACGCCCGGCGGCGTACAACCCGGCGCGCGTACGTTGCTGAGCTAAGATCTCCGACGTCGGGGTAAGGGGGGAAAGGTCCTCCTGGTTCGCTCGATAGTAACGCTGACCAGCAGTGGAGTGAACCTATGTCAGATTTCGACCCGCCAAAGCCGCCAGGTGATGTTCCTCAGACACCGCCTGCTCCGCCGCAGGCGCCGGTAACACCACCACCGCCGCCGCCGTCTGGTGGAGCCACACCACCGCCGCCTCCTCCATCGGGCGGCGTCGCACCGCCTCCGCCCCCGGGGGGCGCAACACCAGCCCCTCCCGTGCCGCCTCCCGGTGGCGCAGCTCCGCCGCCGCCATCATCTCCATCTGCGCCGATGCCGGCCGCCGCTCCACCTCCGCCGCCATCTACCGGTGTGACTCCGCCGCCACCACCTGGAGGCTTTGCGCAACCGCCCCCGCCAGGCAGCGGATTCGAGCCCCAGTCGGGTCAGTCGTTTGGCGCCAACCCTCCTCCGGCGCAGCCGAGCTTGGGCGGGTACGCCACCAACGCCATGGGCAACGTCACCAAGGCTGAGCCGATTCAGCGAGTGCTTGCCCGACTTATCGATGGCGTCATCTGGATCCCCGTCTACTTCATTCTTGCGCTCATCGTGGGTGCTGCCGGTACCACCTCCGATGCGGCCAACGTTGCGGCCAACGTCGGTGGGATCTTCATCCTGCTTGGATGGGCGTTTCTTTACGATGTCGTGCCGATGGCGCTTCGCGGACAGACCGTCGGAAAAATGGTGCTTGGCCTAAAGGCCATCGGGCCAAACGGAGAGTCCCCGCTCGGCTGGCCGATTGCGTTCAAACGGTGGGCGCTTACGATTATTGCTGTCATTCCTCTGCTCGGGATCTTCATCCATCTCATTATTGGATTGGTGTCGCTGGTTCTGCTGTTCAGCGACGACCGTTCGCGTACCCTGCACGACATGGTCGGCGGAACAATCGTCGTCAAAGCCTGATCCGCAACGTCGCCTGCCGTGGCGGTAGCCTCGGCGGGTGACCGATCAGATCCGAGTACGTTTCGCCCCTGCGCCAACCGGCTATCTCCATGTCGGAAGCGCCCGTTCGGCGCTTTTTAACTGGCTGTATGCCCGCCACACCGGCGGCACATTCGTGCTGCGCATCGAAGACACCAACGAAGAGCTCAAGCAGGACGAGTTCATCGATGCCATCCTCGAGCCGCTGCAGTGGCTGGGCCTCGACTGGGACGAAGGGCCGCATTTCCAGAGCGAGCGAACGCATCTGTATGTGGCCGCAATCGAGCAACTGGTGGCCGACGGGAAGGCCTACTTCTGCAACATGAGCCGCGAACAGATCGATGCTCGCTGCGAGGCCGATGGCCTCCCGTCTGGATATCACGGGTTCAGTCGCGACCTCGGCCTTCCCGATAGCGACGATGCAGTGGTGCGGTTTCGTGTTCCTGATTCGGGCACCACGGTTGTCGACGACTCCATCCGTGGCCGCGTCGAGTTCGAGAACGCCAACCTTGAAGACTTCGTGATCCGACGCAGCGATGGCTCGCCCGTATTCCTGGTGGCCAACGCGGTTGATGATGCCGACATGGGTATCACCCACGTGGTGCGCGGCGAGGACCTCCTCAACACCACTCCCAAGGTGCAGCTTCTGTGGGAGGCGCTCGGCTATGGGCCAACTCCCACCTACGCTCACCTTCCACTGTTGGTCAACGAGGCCCGAAAGAAGCTGTCGAAGCGGCGCGACGACGTGTCGCTCGGCGAGTTCCGCGAGAAGGGTTACCTGCCTCAAGCAATGCTGAACTACTTGGCGTTGCTGGGTTGGGGCCCCAACGACGAGGTCGAGATTCGACCCATCGAGGAAATCATCGCCCAGTTCGACCTTGCCGATATCAACAAGGGGTCAGCGTTCTTCGACACGAAGAAGCTCGATCACATCAACGGCGAGTACATCCGTATGCAGAGTGCCGAAGCGTTCCTGGCCGACGCGGAGCCGTATGTTTCTGGGGCTGATGCCCCGTGGCCCGAAGCCAATTATTCGGCCGAGGTGTTCGCAGCGTTGGCTCCCGAGGTGCAGACTCGGGTTGCCGTACATTCCGAGGCTCCGAACTTTGTCGACTGGGTATTCGCCGACGAAGTGTCCTACGACGAGAAGTCGTGGAAGAAGGGTATTCAGAAAGCCAAGATGGTGCCCGAGATTTTCGAGGGCGTTATCGCCAAGTTCGAAACGTGCGACTGGACCGCCGACACCATCAAAGATGCGGTCTTTGGCGTCGGTGAGGAACTTGGTGCAAAGAGTCAGGTGCCGGTTCGGGTTGCGGTGACGGGCCGCAACTTCGGGATTCCGTTGTGGGACGCTCTGGAAGCGATGGGTCGCGAAAAAACAATCGGTCGGATTCGCTCGGCGCAGGCCCAACTCGATACCTGAGTTTGGGTGGCGGCAAGCACACCGGATTGTGACAACATTTCGGTGTGGCTGGGATGAGCGTCGAGGCGCCAAAGACACCGAACGCGGGCAAGTTCGGACGACTTGTTCTCTTGGTCGTTCTGGCTGGCTTCGCCTACCTGGCCGTAACCTTTGTGCAGGTATGGATGGCGTCAAACAACGACTACCGGGGCAAAGCCGACGCCATCATCGTGCTCGGCGCCGCCCAATACGATGGTGTTCCGTCGCCGGTGCTTGAAGGCCGACTCACCCACGCTCTCAACCTGCATTCGGCTGGGATGGCCGAGAAGATCGTTACCACCGGCTCGAACCAGCCCGGTGACCGCTTTACCCAAGGCTTTGCCGGCTACGACTTTCTTCGCGATCAGGGTGTGGCTGACGCCGACATCGTGGTGATCGTCGATGGTTCAAACACGTGGGAAGAGATCTCGGCGGCAGCCAACCAACTGAAACCCGACGGGCGGACATCGGTCGTGCTGGTGTCGGACCCCTACCACTCGATGCGGGCCAAGAAGATCGCCGAGGAACTCGGACTCAACGCTGAAGTCTCGCCCACCGACAGCGATTCCGCTGCAGGCCAGCTAGCTCGCGAGACGGTTGGCGTAGCCGTCGGCAGAGTTATCGGATTCCGACGACTAAGCAACTGGACTCCGTGACCGCCATCGGCTGGCACACAGACGGTGTCAGAGGTCGGTAAACCTCCGAAAAACAAAGGAGCCGAGCCCCCGGAGGGACTCGGTTCTCTTTGTTGTACCCCGTACGGGATTTGAACCCGTGTTACCTGCGTGAGAGGCAAGCGTCCTAGGCCGCTAGACGAACGGGGCAGGACTAGTTAGTGCTGGTTTTGGTTCGGGGAGGAGGACTTGAACCCCCAATAGATGGATCAGAACCATCTGTGTTGCCAATTACACCATCCCCGAAGGACAGTGCCCGATCGTATCGACTCCAGTCCCGTTCGCCCACTCGGATACGTTGATTCCGCTGGAAATCCGACACAGCTGCTTGAGTAGGTGACTTCGGTCGCACGACGGCGAAAGGGTGACGGGTCGGTTCACCAAGCGCGTTACCTTCAAGGCGATGAGCGGACCCGAGAAAGGTGTGCCAAACGAGCCCATTGGGCTGCTTGGCGCCACGGCGGCGGTGCTGGCCTTTGGCGCCGGTAACGTTCTGGTGAAGCTCATTAGCTTGCCCGGCCTGACCCTGGTGCTTTGGCGACTGAGTGGCGCAGCGCTGCTTTATGTCGTGATCTTGTGGGCACGAGGAGGCCGCATCTCGGTCGACCTTTTGCGCCGCACGTTCATGACCGGGCTGTTCTTCGGCGGCAACCTGGCGGTTGGATACCTGGCGGTCAAGCGCACGACAGTAGCGAATGCATCGATCATCGGAACGCTGCAGCCCCTGCTGGTTGTGGCGTTCGTTTCCAAACAATTCGGGGAAGTCATCGAGCGATGGCTCTGGTTTGTTGCGCCGGTGGCGTTTGCCGGAACCGCCCTGGTGATCCTTGGTTCGTCAAACTCGGCGTCGTGGAGCCCAACCGGCGATCTTCTGGCAGTGGGGGCGATGCTGCTTTGGACCGGCTACTTTGCGGCCGCGAAAAAAGCTCGGGGCACGACCGATGTGTTCGAACTGCAGGCTTCGTCGCTGCTTTGGTCGGCGGTTATTGTGGCGCCGTTTTCCCTGCTCAACGGGGCTCTGAGCGAGGCGGTATCGAGCCGAGATGCGTTGCTCATCGTGGCATTGATTCTGGTTCCGGGAACCGGCCATGCGTTGATGAACTGGTCGCATGCCCACATCGAGATCTCGGTGGCTTCGCTGCTGACTCTGGCCGTGCCCGTTCTGAGCGCGGTCGGTGCAGCCATTTTTCTTGATGAGCCGATCGTCGTCTTGCAGGTTGCCGGCATGGTCGTGGTGTTGGCTGCGCTCGCCTACACGGTGAAACGATCGGTCGAGACCGAGTCGAAGGATCTCCCGGCCACCAACGCTCCGGCCAGGGTGCGTTAGCGACGAGTTGTAACGGCATCGATGACCGTTGCCGCAATGGCGTCGATTGCCACCATGCTTGTCTCGCCGGTGGAGCGGTCGGTGAATTCGACTTCGCCAGCATCGAGGCTCTTGGGGCCGATCGCTACCCGAAGCGGAATGCCGATGAGTTCGGCGTCTTTGAACTTCACTCCCGGCCGCTCGTTACGATCGTCGAAGACGGCGTCGATTCCGGCGGCGAGCAGTTCGGTGTACAGCGCTTCGGATGCCGCCATCGATGCTTCGTCTTTGGCTTTGACCGCCGTGATGACCACCTCGAATGGTGCCACCGACATTGGCCAGATGATGCCAGCGTCGTCGTTGTGGGTTTCGACGATGGTGGCCATGTTGCGGCCGATACCAATGCCGTAGCTGCCCATGGTGAGCGGCTGCGCCTTGCCATTTTGGTCGAGCACGGTTGCACCCATGGCCTCGGCGTACTTAGTGCCGAGTTTGAAGATATGTCCAGCTTCGATGCATCGAACGATTTCGAGCGGTTTGCCGCAGTTGATGCATGCCTCACCTGCGGAAACGTCGCGAAGGTCGACCCAATGGGCAACGGCAACATCGCGATCGATGGCTACGCCATTCCAGTGCCAATCGTCTTCGTTGGCGCCCGTGGTGAGATTGGTTCGGCCTTCGAGCGCCAGGTCGGCATAGATGGCGATGTCGTCACTGACGCCAACCGCACCGAGCGAACCGGGGTTTGCCCCAAGGTGTTCGAGGGTTTCGGCTGGTGTTGCTGGGCGGATCGCGCTGGTTCCCGCGTTGTCGATGACCTTCTGCTCGTTGAGCTGATGATCGCCTCGAACCAGAAACAGGGTTACCTGGCCGTCGACCACATACACCATGGTCTTGATCTGCCGGTCGGCCGGAGCGCCGCCCTCGACTTCTGCGAGCGCAGCGATGGTACGAACGCCGGGTGTGGGGAACTTTACCGGTGCATCGGGGCCCGCCTCGTCGTCGATGGCTGGCAACGCCGATGATGCCCGCTCGACGTTGGCGGCATAGCCGCACTCGCACATGGCAACGTCGTCTTCGCCAGCATCGCTGCGCACCATGAACTCTGATGATCCGGATCCGCCCATGGCACCCGATGACGCCTCGACCGGCACGGCATCGAGGTCGAGCCGGCGAAAGATCTTCACATAGGCGTCGTGTTGTTTCTTGTAGCTAGCGTCGAGCCCCGCTTCGTCGATATCGAACGAGTAGGCGTCTTTCATTGCGAACTCTCGGACTCGGAGCAGTCCACTCTTGGGGCGTGGTTCGTCGCGAAACTTCCACTGAATCTGGTACCAGATTTGCGGGAGAGTCTTGTAGGAGTTCATCTCACTACCAACGGTGGCGAAGACCTCTTCGTGGGTCATTCCCAGGGCAAGGTCGGCGCCCTTGCGGTCTTGCAGGCGGAACATCTCGTCACCCATGGTTTCCCAGCGACCGCTGGACTCCCAGATCGACTTGGGGTGCATTGCCGGCAAGAGGAACTCCTGCCCGCCGATGGCGTTCATTTCGTCGCGCACAATGTCGGCGACCTTCTCGTGAACCTTGAAACCGAGCGGTAACAGCGAGTAGTGGCCCGACATAAGTTGGCGGATGAAGCCGCCGCGAATAAGCAGCTTGTGACTTGCTGCCTCGGCATCGCCCGGGGCGTCACGGAGGGTTGGGATGAAGAGATTTGACCAACGCATAGCCGCCCACCGTAGCGCCCCCGGTTCGGGATCGGGGCGGGTTCTGGTGGGGGAGTAGCGCGCTGAGGCCGGTAATCTCAGTAGCGATGAGGCCCAGCACCAGCACATCGCCGATTTCGGTTCGGGATCTGTCGGTGTCCTATGGCGGCCCCGATGTACTCCGTGGTGTCGATCTTGAGGTGGCTGCCGGCTCCATCGTGTCGCTTCTTGGCCCGAGTGGTTGCGGAAAGACCACCCTTTTGCGTTCGATAGCCGGGCTGCAATCGATTGCGTCGGGAAGCATTACCATCGCCGATCGATTGGTGTCGTCGCCCGACACTCATGTGCCGGCCGAGAAGCGGCGTATCGGTATGGTTTTTCAGGACTGGGCGCTGTTTCCCCACCTCAACGTGGCTAAAAACGTCGCATACGGCCTTACCAAGGCCGACCGAAAATCGGCATCGGGACGGGCACGGGTTACTGAAATCCTTGAGCTGGTCGGCCTGGCTGACGTCATCGATCGAATGCCCCAGACCCTCTCTGGCGGCCAGCAGCAGCGCATTGCATTGGCCAGAGCCCTGGCGCCGAAACCCGAAGTGCTCCTGCTCGACGAACCGTTCAGTAACCTCGATACCTCGTTGCGGGTCGAGATCCGTACCGAAGTGCATCGCATCTTGTCAGAACTTGATGTCACCTCGGTTTTTGTGACCCACGATCAAGACGAAGCGTTTGTGCTCGGCGATCAGGTTGCCGTTATGAGTGGCGGTGAGGTTGTTCAGGTCGGCTCGCCCGCCGAGCTGTATGCCGAACCGGCGACTCCCTGGGTTGCACACTTTGTGGGCGAAGCGAACCTGCTTCGCTCGGTGGTTCACCGAGGGATCGCCACCACCAGCGTTGGTGTGGTTCCGCTCCACGC
>CALJDK010000129.1 GCA_938023735.1 uncultured Acidimicrobiales bacterium | reverse complement strand
ATGTTCGCCGAAGACGCAATGTTCCCGACCATCGAGCAGGCGGCTACCCGATCCGGGCTGTCGTTGCGTTCGCTGTATCGCTACTTTGCCGACCCGGGCGAGCTCCTCGAAGCCGCTATCAAGCGAAACGACGAAGTCGGGGCCGAACTCGCTCGGATCCACGCAATCGGCGAGGGAACGCTCGCTCATCGCATTGAAGAGTTTGTCGCGATGCGGCTTCGACTTCACGAGGGGATTGGTCCGGTCTTTCGGGCAACGTTGGCCAATGCGGCCAGGCATCCCCGCGTCGACCTTGAGCGCGCCAAGAACCGCAACCAAATGCGCACCCAATTTGAGTTGCAGTTTGCTCCCGAACTTCGACAGCTCCCGCAAGCCAAGCGTGAAGCCGTGGTGTCGGCCGGTGATTTGCTGACCCAGCTTGAATCGGTCGATTACCTTCGCCGACACCGTGAACTTTCGGTTGCCAAAGCTCATACTGCGATGACTTCTGGGCTTCGTTCGCTCTTCGACTGAGCTGCAGCGCCGTCGACGCTCAGACCAACGGCTCGAGGTCGTCGAGAATCCAGGGAAGCAGTTCGCTTACCGTCGGGTGCACAAACACGGTCTTGCGGAACGTCTTGTACGACTGTCCGGCCAACATGAACGGAGCGAAGATGTTGATGACTTCGTCGCCGCCGACTCCGAGAATGGTGACGCCAACAAACTCTTCGGTATCGGCGTCGACCAGAATCTTGATGAGTCCTTTGGTTTCGTCTTTCTCGCGGGCTCGAGAGATGGCAGACATTGGTCGGGTTGCCATAAGGATGTTGCGGCCACTTTCGCGAGCTTCGCGTTCGCTCATGCCGATACGGCCGAGCGGCGGGTCGATGAACATTCCGTAGATCGTGTTGCGATCCGACTGCTTCCGGTCGCCTTCGCCGGTGTAGTTGTCCCAGAAGGTCTCCCCGTCGTTGACCGACGTGTGAGTGAAAGCGCCGGCGCCGTTGATGTCGCCAACGGCGTAGATGTGGTCGACGTTGGTACGAAGTTCGTCGTCGACAGGGATGAAGCCCCGCTCGTTGGTGGCAACACCTGCGGCGTCGAGGTTGAGCTTGTCGCTGTTGGGCACCCGTCCAACGGCAAGGAGAAGATGGCTGCCCGAAATCGTTTCGGATCCGTCGGGCCCATCGAAGGTCACGGCAACCTGATCGGCGCCATCTTTGGCAACCGATTGCACAAGGGCGCCAGTCTTCACCGTGATTCCCTCGTCGGTGAGAATCTCTTCGGCGGCCGCAGCGATGTCGGCATCTTCACGAACCATCAACTGCGGCGCGCCTTCGATGATGGTGACCTCGGAGCCAAGCCGACGGAAGATCTGACCGAACTCCATGCCGATGTAGCTGCCGCCGATGATGACGAGATGCTCGGGGACCGCATCGAGGTTGAGCAGGCCGGCGTTGTCGAGCCACTCGACGTCGTCGATGCCCTCAATTGGGAGCGCAAGTGGCCGAGTTCCGGTGTGGATCACGATGGTGTCGCCGGTGATGACGGTGTCACCCGACTCGCCGATCTGAACCTGGTGCTCACCGACGAAGTGTGCGTAGTCGTCATAGAAATCGACGCCGTCCATGTTGCGCAACCATTCCTCCATGCCGCTGTTGTCGCGCATGGCGTTCATACGCTTCATGACCGCAGCGAAGTCGATGGAGAACTCGGGAATCTCGATACCGAAATCTGCGGCCCGTCGAGCCATATGTGCGGCTCGGGCGCTGGCCACCAGCGTCTTGGTTGGCGTGCATCCGTAGTTGACACACGATCCGCCAACGGCTCCGCCTTCGATAAGAGCGATCCGTTTTCCTGCCGCTGCGAGCCTCGGCACGACCGTTCCCGTCGCCTGTCCCGTCCCAATCCAGATGATGTCGTAAGTACTCATGCAGCCGTCAACCCCGGGTGCCGAGTGGGCATTCCATAACAGCTGCGGGGTTACCCGCCAACCACCAGATAACCGTCGATTTCGGTAAGGGCGTCGGACACGGGGATCGGGGGGAGATCCTTGTTGTGCACATCGGCCCGGACCTCGCCGATCCACTTGCTGTGTTGGTACTCGTGATTCACCACGGCGGTCATGAGCGTCTTGGCGATGATGCGCAGTTGTGCGGGTGCGCCAACGTTGCCCGAGTCGATGTTGCCGATACGAAATCGGACTCGCTCGGCAACAGCGTCGCGGTAGTCGCCGATGCGTGCAAGATCGGGAAGATCGCCTCGATCGCGCTCGGCGGTGGCCGAATCCATCAGATCGTCGAGCTCGGGGTCGGGGCTTGGCTCGGCGGCGGTGAGGTTTCGAACCATGTAGTGCGCGACTGCCGCCTGGTGGCCAAGGTGCCAGCCGATGGCCGAAGCTTCGTCGCTTTCGCGCCACATCACTTCGGCGGGGGTGAGGTCGTGCCAGAGCTCTCGGGTGTAGTTGGTTGCGCGGTCGTACTCGGTAACAAGTTCGGTCAGCGTGGTCATGTAGTGCTCCTTTGAGACGTAGCGGGAGTAGTTGCGAGGATGGCGTTGGCCGCCCGGTTTGCCGCGGTGATTGCGCCTTCGATGTGGCCGGGGCTTTGTCGGGCGGTTTCGGTGGAGGACCAATGAAGTCTTCCATCAAGCGCTGGCGTTGCATAGAGATCGTGCCCGAAGGTCTGATACGCGGTGAGCCGCTCGACGTTGGGCGGCGAGGTGAAGGTCTCGTGGCGCCAATCGTGAATGATGAGCTCTTTGGGGTCGGCAGCTTCGGGGCCAAAGATCTCGGTGAGCTGGGTAAGTACTTCCTGCTCGGTGGCTGTGGAATCGCCAGGGCCTGCCGGGATGAAACCAAACAGCGCTGCAGGCGTTCCGTCCGGGCCGCTCATGTCGTGGATCTCGCGCATCGGGCCGACGTGACTGATCGCTGCGCCGGCCAGACCATTTCGTCGCCAAAACGGTTCGTCGTAGTGGGCGACGACCTTGGTGATTGCACCCATCCACACCGGGGTTACCTCGGCCAGGCCCGAAAGTCGGTCGGGGAGATCCGGCGTGAACTCGATGGAGTCAACGGCAAGCGCCGGGGGCAGCGCCACGATGACATGGCGGGCTTCGTAGCGATGGTTCGAGGAGGTGACGATCATCATCGGGGAGGTGGCGTCGATTGACTCGACCACCTCGCTCAGGCGCACCACTCCTGCGGGAAGCTTTTTGGCGACTGCATTGGTAAGACTGTCGGCTCCGGCGGCGAACCGGCCACTGGGCACATCGATGGGGTTGCCCTGGAGACGTTGCGATTGGGTGGGCTCGTGGTACATCGCGTCGCCTTCGAGGTGGTGTGGAAACACCTCGATAGTGAGGTCGCGGATCATCGAGACGATGTGGGGCTCGCTGGGCCAGAACCATGTCGCACCAAGATCGAGACCTCTTCCGTCGCCCGCTGGGTGTGAGAGAAGACGGCCACCAACGCGGTCTCGGGCCTCGAGCACGATGACATCGAGGCCATTCGCTATCAGCTGAGTTGCGGCGGTCAGTCCGCTGATTCCGGCGCCGACGATCAACACGTCGCTCATTACCGCTGGTTGTTGCTCATCGGTCATGTTCTACTCCTCACAAGAAATGTCTTAAGTCTATCACCGGAGTCTAGTAGTTGATAGACTCTAGGTATATATTCCGCCAAGGAGAGATCGATGCCTCAGCTTCCGTCAGTGCTGCAATCCCCGCTTTCGCCCAATGTCGAGTTGTTGCTCGACTCGGCGATCCCCGCCCGGATGGCATGGGTAGATGGCGACGGTCATCCGCGGGTCGTGCCGATCTGGTTTCACTGGACCGGCGAGAAATTGGCGGTGGCCACCTTCAAAGGAGCCCAAAAGCTCGACCAGATCGCAGCTGGCCAGGTGGTGGCGGTAACGATCGATTCGCAGACCTTTCCCTACCGCGGCCTCAAAATTCGAGGGCCGGTCGAGCTGGTTGAAAACGACGGTTTGTCGCCTGAGTATCGCGAGGCAGCGGTTCGGTATCTCGGGCCAAACGTGGCCGACCGCTGGTGCGAAAGCCTCGCCCATCTCGATCAGGTCACGCTGCTCATTACCCCGAAATGGGCCAGCGCCTCGGACATGTCCGACGCCCCATTTCTCAAAGAAACCCCCTAGGCCCCCGAATTCGGTCCGAGTTCCGGGGGTCGGGAACGCAGCGGTGGGACTGCGCGAACCGTTGGTGGGACACGTACCATCGGGTTGTGACGAGGCAGTGCAGCCTCGGCAGCCTGTCAGGATGTCATGTATCGAATCGACTGTTTGCAGTTCGCCAACTGGTCAGAGCAGATCTTCACCGAAATGCGCGAGGGCGACGTCGACGCGGTTCACGTGACCATCGTGTATCACGAGACATTCCGCGAAACCGTGGCCGAGTTCTCCCGCTGGAACCGTTGGTTTCAGGAGTTTGACCACCTCATCATGTTTGGTCGTACCGCCGCCGATATCGACCTCGCAAAACAGACCGGACGAACCGCCATCTTTTTCGGGTTTCAAAACCCGTCGCCCATCGAAGCCGACATCGACTTGGTCGAGATTGTGCACACGCTGGGCGCCCGGTTTATGCAGCTCAGCTATAACAACCAGTCGTTGCTGGCCACTGGTTGCTACGAGGCCGAAGACCCGGGAATTACTCGCATGGGCAAAGAGGTCATCCGCGAGATGAATCGGGTTGGCCTGGTGGTCGACATGAGCCACTCGGCCGACCGTTCCACCATCGAGGCCGCCGAACTCTCCGAACGCCCGATCGCCGTCACCCACGCCAACCCGCACGTTTGGCATCCGGCGCTGCGAAACAAGAGTGACGAGGTCATCCGCGCGGTCGTCGACAATGGCGGAATGATGGGCTTCTCGCTCTACCCGCATCACCTCAAAGACAAGTCCGAGTGCACGCTCGAGAGCTTCTGCCAGATGGTGTTCGACGCCGCCGAAGCTTACGGGGTCGAACACTTCGGTATCGGAAGCGACCTCTGCCAGAACCAACCCGACAGCATCGTCGAGTGGATGCGAGTGGGTCGCTGGACCAAAGGAATCGACTACGGCGAAGGGTCGGCGTCGGCACCGGGCTTTCCGCCGCAACCCGATTGGTTTGCCAGCAATCGCGACTTCGGCAACATCGAGGATGGTCTTCGCGCCGTCGGGTTCTCCGAGCCCGATGTCGGCGCTGTCATGGGCGACAACTGGTACCGGTTCTTTGCCGACAACTTCGGTCCGGTGAACCAGTAATGGCTCCGGCAACCGTCGATCGGCGTTCGCCCGATGTCGTGATGCGGCTCGAACGGATGGGTTCGTTCCACCAGTGCCGGCTGTCGTTCATGCGAACGTTGCTGCGTCGGATGAAGAACGAGGCATGGACCTTCGACCGGCCGCGCTTTGAGATCGACGAAAAAGGTGTGGGCACAGCGCTGTATGCAGCCCACACACCCGACCGCACCTACACCCTCGTGGCCTTCGGCCACGACCTTCCGCCCGACATGCGCTCCGACCGCGTTATCGCAACCGCTTGGGATGCCACCTTTGCCTTGCACGACGGTGTTCCAACGAACGATGACGTCGAACGACTCCGGGCAAACGTGCCGTTGCAAGAAGCCGGACGGGTTTCTGGTTCCGAACTTACGTTGTCGCGTGCGAACCGTTCCGTGCGTCTTTTCTCCAGCGTCATCGAATCGCTGGCGGCTGGTGAACAACCCGACGCTGAACTCGTCGAACGAGTCGGCTATCTCATGCGAACCACTGCGGTGTACGGAAGCGGAAAGTTTGGCGCCGCCGATCGGGCGTCGATCGAAGACCGGCCCGAACTGCTTGCCCCGTTCCAGGCCGAGATGCTCACGGTGTTTCTTATTCGCACCTTTGTGATGGATCTGGTCGAGCACATGGCGGCTCTGCAATCTCCCGACACTGCCGTAGTGCTTGAGCCGTCGATGCGGCGGCGGTTCGGTATTGGAAACTCCACGGGCCTTGGCATGGCGCCGTTTCTCATCACTCACCCTCGCCTTATCAACAACTGGATCGCCGCCCGGGAAGAGGCGCTTGCCCGAGTGCGGGCAGTCGACGTCGCTACTCCTCGCGAGGTTGCCGAGTTTCTCGACTACGTGAAGCGGGCCCGCCTCACCGTGGCCTCGTGGCATTCCGAACACGAGATTCAGCAGCAGAAGCTTGCGATGCTGGCTGTCGACCTCGACAAAATCGATGACTACGTGGCGGCAGCACAACTCACCGACCCGAACGCGTGGGATTCGTTGGTGGTGTGGGCACACGATTCGTTGTCGGTCGAGGGCCAGGAGCTCATCGTCTCGCTTCTTCTCGAGCCCTACGGTCACCTGGTCGACGACTTGGCCGCCACGATGCACGCCGATGAGTCGGCGCCGGCCATGATCGACGGATCCTTGTCGATCGATGTGGTTCGCTCGGCTCTGGAATCGGCCTACGGCTGGGCGCTGGCGGTCGACTGGGAAACCGAACGGGCCGACGCCAGGGCATGGTACGTCTCGGAAGAGAAGCTTGAGCCGCGCCTTGGTGAACGCCACGAAGAGCCCATCGCCGACTACGAGCAACCGCTTCAGCCCGGCCGCGATGCGGCACGCCTCTACGCCGACCTCGGCGGCTGGCGCGACGATCAAACTCTTGCCGAGTTTCTTCGGTCGCATCCCGAACATCGGTACAGCGCACGACGCCTCATGGTTGCTGCCGACTCGCCCTACGGCGAGATTCGCGACAACACCATCGACTCCGAGATGCTGCCGATCGACTTGCTGCGATCCAAGCTGAGCTTCTTTGGCGCTACCCACTTCGACCCAAGGTCCGACCGTTGGGTCCGAATCAACATGTTTCGGGGAGCTCCGTTCCCTCACGAACTCGCCACCGCCGACCCCGATGCGTGGACCTACCCGGTAGCCGGGTCTCCCGCCACATGAATCTGTCGCTCGGCGAGTTTCGGGCGCTCGTAGCCAAGGCGTTTCGCGGCGCCGGCTACAGCTGGGGTCTCACCGAGGACGCAGCGTTTGCCAGCGTGTGCCTGGCCGAATGTGGTGTCGATGTCGGGCCTGCCGTGGTGCGTCTGTTGCATGCCACCGAAGGCCAGAAGCCCGCGAGCCTCATGCCAACCGAAACCTGGGAGTGTGCCGGCGACATTCTTTGCCCGATCTGCGTTGGCACCTGCATCGTCGACGAGGGTCACTGCAGCAACCTGTCGCTCGAGCGCTTGGCCGAACCCATGTTTCTCGCCCCGTTCCTCCTGTCGGTACTCGACCGCCAGCAAGAACGTCGCGACAGTGCTGACGGGTTCGTTGTGGCCTGGCAGGGTGGTCGGTGCGACGTTGCCAACGGAACCATCGTTCTCACTGGAAGTCCCGTGGCCGACGGATCGACGGTCACCGTTACTCCCCAGGAACTTTCCCCAGGCGTGGAGGCGCCGGGGAATAGAGCGGATAGGTGCCCGCGTACGAGTCGGGTCGAACTCGACGAGGCAACCAAGACCGCCCTCGAAGCGTTCGCTCACCGAACCTATGCCCCCGCAACCGAGGCAAGTCGCCTTGCTGGTGCGGGGGCCGGTTTGCTCGACGACGACTAGAGCCGAAGCGGTTATCCGCCGACTGCGGCGAGGCCGATTTCGCCCAGTAGACCGATGCGGTCGGTGTTGTGGCCGTTGGCCGCAAGGTTGATGGTCATGCCGTCGATGCCGGTGTCCATGCAGGCTTGGAGCTTCTCGCCAACGGTGTCGCGATCGCCGTAGATGAGGATCATCTTGACCATCTCCACCACTTCGTCGTTCCATCCCTTGACGCCGGCAACCTCGGCGAGGTCGGCTTCGGCCTCTTCCATCGTTGGGGCAACCATCACCATCTGAAGTTTGGTGACCTTGATCTCGGAGCGGTCGCGGTCAAGGCGTTCGCAATGGGCGTCGAGTGCTTCGAGCTTGCGGGGAATCTCTTCGATCGGGCCGGTGGCGAGGTTCGACTCGTCGGCGTATTGGGCAACCATGCGAAGTGTCTTCTTCTCGCCGTTGCCGCCAATCATGATGGGGATCTTCGAGACCGGAGGGGGAGAGTTGACGGCGTCGGTTACCTGGTAGTGCTTGCCGTCGAGCGAGACCCTTTCGCCGCGGAGCATCGGTCCGATGATTTGCAGCGCTTCTTCGAGCTTTTCGAACCGGTCGGTGAAGGTGCCGAAGTCATAGCCAAGCGAATCGTGCTCGAGTTCGAACCAGCCCGCACCAATTCCCAGACTGGCGCGGCCACCCGATACATGGTCGAGGGCGGTGATGGTCTTGGCCAGCAACGTCGGGTTTCGGTACGTGTTGCCGGTTACGAGCGCCGACAGGCGAACCTTTTCGGTGTGTTGCGCCAGCGCGGCAAGAGCGGTGTAGCACTCATACATCGGTTCCTCGGGTGCGCCGATGCCGGGCAGTTGGTAGAAGTGATCCATCACGAACACGCGGTCGAACCCCGCGGCCTCTGCGGCCTTTGCCTGAGCGATCACATTGGGAAAGATGTCGGCGTTGTCGACACCCGGATAGGTGAAGTTGGGAATCTGGTAGCCAAGTCGAGTCATTGGTGTTCCTCTTTGCGTTCGATGTAATTGCGTTTGGTGTAATTGTGTTCGTTGTCAATGCGGCATGTCGTCTGACAGTTTCGTGCAGAAATGTCAGACAAGGAACCTGACATATTCGACAGAATGTGTCAAGGTCGTCGGGTGGAGGTAGTGAGCCAACCCGACAGTTCGACCGAACGGCGACGCGACGAAAAGCGCGATTCCATTCACACGGCGGCCATCGACCAGTTCACCGAGCGAGGTATCGCCGGCACCTCGATGGCGCGAATCGCCGAGGCGGCAAACATGTCTCGTCCCGCTCTGTACCAGTACTTTCGCGACAAAGACGATATCTTCGCCTCGGCCTTCGTGGCCCTGTTTGAAGAGCACGTCGACGCCGCGCTCGCGGCTCTTGAACACGACGTCACAACAGCCGAGCAACTCGAAGGAATGTTGCAGCGTTTCGACGGCGACCTTTGGCAACGGATGGCCGCCTCGCCCCACTCGGACGAGATCATGAGCGCCAAGAACGACGAAGTCAACCTTGCAGTGGCGAAGGTGATCGCTCGACTAGAGAGCGGTCTGGCGGCCTACCTCGAGGACTTCGCTGATGCGGAGAAGCAAAGGGCATGGGTCGACATCCTTCGGCTGTCGCCAAAGGGATTTAAGTCTGATCAACCATCGGTGGCCCTCTATCGCCAGCGCCTTGCCACGTTGGCCCAGAGCGTGGCGGCCGACATCGATTCTTCCTAACGGCGGTTCTTCTATGAAGATGGCGCGGTGAGCCGACGCCTACTTCTTGCCACGGTCGTTTTGATCGCTGCGCTCATTGGCGGAAATTTCTCCAATCTCAAGTTCGCGCTCGATCACACCACACCGTTTTTGCTGGCCAGCATGCGCACGGTGGTTGGCGGTGCATTTCTGCTGGCGTTCGCGTTTCTTCGTGGTGAGCGGCTGCCAGCCAAAGCAGTCGACTACCGGAACATCTTTGTCGTCAGCTTCAGTATCACCACAGTGTCGAGTGCGCTGTTGATCTATGGCATCAATCGGGTGCCGGCAGGTCTGGGGTCGTTGGTGTCCTCGACGATGCCGCTGTTTACCGCCGTGCTCTCGCTCGCCCTTCTCGGCACACGAACCAGCCCGCTTGGGAAGGTGGGACTAGCCGTTGGTTTCGGAGGCGCAGCCGTTTTGGCGAGCCCATCGCTCGGCGGCGAGTCGACGGCAATCGGTATCGGCGCGCTGGTTCTGAGCGCTCTCGCGTGGGCATTTGGCACGGTGTACATGAAGTGGAAGGACTTCTCCGAGATCTCGCCCATCATGCTGGTTGGCGTGCAGTTGGTGATGTCGTCGCTCATCCTGGTGCCCTTTGGCATCATCACTGAAGGAACCGCCGATACCGATTGGTCACTCGGACTGCTCATACCGGTGCTGTATGCAGCCATCCCCTCAAACGCCGTGACGTTCTCGCTCATGGCCACCGTGGTGAAGAAGGCAACGCCAACCGTTGCCGCTTCCACCGCCTACCTCATTCCGTTGTTCGGTGTGTTTTTCGGGTGGCTGATTCGAGACGAAGTGCTCGGCGCAATCGAGGCGATCGGCGGCGTTTTGGTGATCATTGGGGTATACATCGTCGTGACCGCGAGCGCTCGAGCCCAAGCGGCTGCGATCACGTGATTCGAACTGAGTTTCTCCTGCGCAACGAGTCTTGCTAAGCCTGGAAGCGGCTAGTGAGGGGAATGCCATCGATGACGTCGTATGAAAAACATGTCAACCACGATCTGAGCCCAATGCGGTGCCCGGTTGATCTTTCCGATGTCGACCTGTTTGGCGAGGGCGCCCAGGAGCATTGGTACGAGGCCTATGAGATCCTTCATAGCGAGGCGCCCGTGCTTCGTATCGAGGGCGGTGGACTAACACCTGGCACCGATGCGTTTGTGCTCACCAAGCACGCCGATATCAACATGGTGGTGAAAGACGGCGATCGCTTCCCGAACCTTACGAACAAGCGGGTAGGGCAGTTGGCCGACAAGGGCCTCACACCCGAGGAAGCGTTCGAGAGCACCAAGAGCCTCATGACGGCATCGATGCTTGGGCTTCGCCCCAACCCCGAGCTGTACTTCAAACATCGGCGCGAGCTCACCGATCCCTGGGTCGGTCCGGGCGCTCGCCGTCACACCGAAATGATCACCGAACACGCAAACAACCTCATCGACGAGTTTCTCGCCGATGGCGGGGACTCGGACTCGCAATCATCGGTGGAGTTCATCAGCCGGTTCGCTCGTCCGCTACCCCAGCGCACCATGGCCAGCATTCTGGGATTCCCGCAGGAAGACATTCCCATGCTGGCCGCCTGGGGCGATGCCGTGGTCACGCCGTTTGTGCACGGCACTGGTCTACGCCACGAGCTAAGCCCTGAGCAGACCGCCGACATGATCGCCCGGCTCGATGGGTTTCAGGACTACATCTACGAACACGTCACCGCCAAGCGGCAGGATCCGCAGGACGACATGGTCAGCTTCCTTTGTGACGCGCATTACGACGCCCTCGACCGCAAACTCTCAAACATCGAGATCGCCGGCATCGTTCATGCGATGATCATCGGCGGGCTCGAGACCACGCAGTACGCGCTCGAAGAGCAAGCCCAGCTCCTTTGCGAGAACCCCGGCGTGTTTCAGACCCTTCGGGCCGACCGGTCGAAGCTGCGTTCGTTCACCGAGGAGTCCATGCGAATGCGGTCGCCGACTCACGGATTATCGACTCGTATCACCGCGAACGACGAAGTCTTTCAGGGGGTCGATGTTCCGGCCGGATCCTTGCTGCATCTTCGCTTTGGCGCGGCGAATGTCGACCCGGAAGAGTTTGCGTGCCCGTTTGACCTCGACCTGGAACGTGAGGGCCTCACCCGCCATCTCACCTTCTCTGCTGGGCCCCGGGTCTGCCCCGGCGCAACACTCTCTCGACTTGAACAACAGATTGCGTGGGGGGCGCTGCTCGACCGTTTCGAATCGATCGAGTACGACGACGACAACGACTGGCTTCATCAGCCAGGCATCATGCTCGGCACCCTGCGGCTCAACCTTCGCTTCACAAAAGCCGGCTAGCGAATCGGTTGGCCGGCGAGGACCAGGCGGTATCCGATGTCGAAGCTCTCCTGCGTACGGAGCTCACCGTACTTTGCGTCCCACGCCCCGGACTCGAGATCGGCGGCCAAGCGAGCGCATCCCTCAGCCCGTACCTTCTGATCCAATTTCGACAGCGTCGACATTCCGGCCTGGACATCGGGGTCCAAGTAGCGGTCGGGCCGATTCCAGTAACAGCCCGTGAACCCATCGGTGCAGTCGGCGGGAATCTCGAGTGTCCTCACCTCCACAACGTCGAGCACCTCGGCCAGATCTGCTGGGGTCGGTGCGTTCACTTCCCACGGCGCAACGGCGATCGATGGGAAGTACTCGGCGAGCCAAAATTGTTTCGTAATCTCGGGGTCGTAGACCCAAAGAAGCTGCTGGCGAGATACCCGCTTCAGTTCGCGTAGACCTCGGTTCCGGTCGGTCCAGTGATGCACGGTCAAGATGCCCATGCTGACGTCGAAGGAATCATCAGCAACAGGGAGCGCTTCTGCGACGCCCTGCACGACAGGGTGAGAGTTGGTTCGCTGTCGCAACATTTCCCCAGCCGGTTCGACCGCCAGAACTAACCGATCGGTGGGTTCATAGTTGCCAGTACCTGCACCGATGTTCAGGATCGATGCTGCACCTCCGAGAAGGTTGTGGATCTGGGCCTCGACCCGGGCATCGGCCCTGCGTGCCTTGGCATAGCCAACGCCGATCGTGTCGTAAATTGGCGGGCTCGTCACAACGTTACTCTTCGCCCATGTCGTCGAGCAGCGCTTCGAGTCGCCCGAGTTCGGTGAGCGGGTTCACAATGCAGATCCTGAAACACACCTCGTCCTTCCACTTTGTCGGAACGATCAGTGCGGTCCCCGCCTCGGCGTTGGCTTTGGACCACTGGTCGTAGTCCGATTCTTCCCATCCGATTCGCTTGAACAGCACTACCGACAATTGTGGCTCAAGCAGCAGCTCAAACGCTGGGGATTTCCGGACCCGAGCAGCGAACCCGTGCGCTACCTCCATCGTGGTGTCGATCGCCTCGGCATAGGCGTCGGTGCCGTTGGCCGCAATCGAGAACCACAGGGGTAACCCGCGAGCGCGCCGCGTGAGGTGCAAGGCATAGTCGGAGGGGTTGAAATCGGTCGGGTCGACGAAATCCAGGTAGTCGGCTTTCTGCGAGTGAGCCAAGGCTGCCATCGACGGGTCGCGATACAGCACCGCAGCACAGTCATAGGGAGCAAAGAGCCACTTATGCGGATCGATGCCGAAACTATCGGCTTGGTCGATGCCAGCAAGGCGCTGCCGGTGAGTTGGCGAAGCCAGTACCGAGGCTCCGTACGCGCCGTCGACATGGAGCCAGAGCCCTTCGCGTTCGCAGATCGGCGCTATGTGGGCAAGGTCATCAATGGCCCCCGAATTGGTTGTGCCTGCCGAGGTGACAACCGCAAACGGGGTAGGACCGGTCTGACGGTCGATACCTCCCAGCGCGGACTCAAGCAGGTCGCCAGTCATTCGACCGACCGCGTCGGTACCGACTGGAATGACATCGACATCGAGCACTCGGGCCACCACATTGATCGATGCGTGCGCCCCACTCGTGGCGATAATGGCAAGGCGGTCTCGACGTTCGTCACCTGGGTTCCGAACCAACCACCGCTGACGTGCCGTCACGAGAGCAGCAAGGTTTGCCGCTGTTCCGCCCGAGACGAAACAGCCGCCAGCCTCTTCGGGGTAGCCGGCGATATCCATGATCCAGCGAAGCGCCTGGTTCTCGGCGGCGATTGCGCCAGCGCCGGACTCCCAGTGGCCGCCGAAGATCGACGATGCACTGACCACCATGTCAAACAAGGTTGCCGCGATGGACGGGGCGGTTGGCACATAAGACACCATCATCGGGTCGTCCATTGGACGACAGGCCGGAAGCAGTACCTCCCGAAACAACTCAAGGGCCGCATGGCCGCCGACACCCGATTCGTTCACCACCCCATCGAGTGCCTCGGCAAGCTCGGTGGCGTCACGGGCTCCCCATCGGGGGTCTTTGGCGAGCTTGGCCCGCTCCGAGGCGTACCCGATCACCGAAGCTGCAAGCTGTTCGAGGTCAGAGTTCCAGGTATGCACGGCTTAGTTGCCGCTGTCGGTGCTGTCGGCCGTGCGGTAATCGCCGAAAGGTTCGTCGCGTTCGGTGAGTGCCTTCGTCAATCCGCCTTCTCGTGCCTTACCGATGAACTCGGCCATCGCTGGCGAGTGCACACCGAGCGCGCACAGCTCGGTACCCGCCCGAATGCCCGCTCGCATTCCCATGTGATCCATCTGGCGATGCACGGTGCGCTTGTTGAGCTGCACGATGTCGGGCGGAATCGACGCAATCTTCTTTGCCTGGGCAAGCACAGCGTCGTCGAGTTCATCGGCCGGGAAGGCCCGGTTGGCCCAGCCCTCATCGACCGCTTCGATCCCGGTAATCGAGTCGCCGGTGATCATCATTTCCATCGCTCGGCGCATACCCAGGAACCAGGTATGGAAGTGCATATCGGGAACGCCAAACCGAACCGCCGGGTACCCCATCTGGGCATCCTCGGCGATGTAGATCAGGTCGCAGCCGGTAGCGAGTTCGGAGCCGCCCGCCAGGCAGTAGCCGTGGACCTGAGCGATGACCGGTTTCGACAGATCCCAGATGCCCATCCAACCTTCGGTGACATGACGCGGCCATTGGCCTTCGCCAGCGGGAGTGTAGAACGGGTACTCATACCCTTCGTTGCCGCCGCCGAGGTCATAGCCAGCCGAGAAGCTTGGGCCTGCGCCCCGGATGATCATTACTCGAACATCGGGGTCCTGGTCGCCCTCTCGAAGCGCCAAAAGGATCGCACCGCGCAGCGGATGCGACAGAGCGTTTCGTTTCTCCGGCCGGTTCAACGTGATGCGCCGCACTCGTGGCAACGGATCGTCAAGGATCACCCACTCGGTGTCGGTGTCGGTGTCGGTCTCGGTGTCGGTGTCGGTGTTGTGGGTGGCGGGTGAAGCGTCAGCGTCGTCGGTTCCGTACATGCGGCGACCCTAGGTCCGTCGATGCCGCCGCTCAACCCTCGAGGCGATGGTGCGTGCAATACTTCGCCGCATGACGATGATCGAACGATACAAAGAAGCCTTCGATGCGCTGACTTTCCTGAACCCCGCCGACGGGGTGTTGCAAATCACCTTGGAGGGCCCCGGATTGAACTCGGTGAGCGAGCCGATGCACCGCCAGATCGCCGACGTCTGGCTGATGATCGATCGTGATCCCGAGGTTCGGGTTGCGTTGCTTACCGGTGCGGGCAAGGGATTTAGTTCGGGCGGAAGCTTCGACATGATCGACACGATCATGACCGACTACACCCGAACCCTCGAGGTGCTCCGTGAAGCGCGCGATCTGGTGATGAATGTCATCAACTGCTCGAAGCCGATCGTGTCGGCAATGTGGGGTCCTGCCGTCGGTGCCGGCCTGGTTGCTGGCCTGCTCGCCGACATTTCGGTGGTGGGAAGCAAGGCTCGGATTATCGATGGTCATACCCGACTCGGCGTTGCCGCGGGCGATCATGCAGCGGTCTGCTGGCCGATGCTCTGCGGCATGGCGAAGGCCAAATACTACCTCCTCACGTGCCGTGACCTCTCCGGTGCCGAAGCCGAACGTATTGGGCTGGTGTCGCTCTGTATCGACGACACAGATGGCCCCGAACCGGTGCTCGAAGAGGCGCTTGTTATCGCCTCAGAACTCGCCGATGGAGCGCAGCAGGCCATCCGTTGGACCAAACGAACCCTGAACCACGCCTACCGGATGTTCGAGCCGGCGTTCGATGCGTCGGTAGCGTATGAGTTCCTCGGCTTCATGGGTCCCGACGCCGCCGAAGGTGTAGCCAGCCACCGAGAAAAGCGACCCCCAAACTTCCTCGGCGGCCCAACCAGCGAATAGAAATTCGGAATACGGTTCCAGACACCTTATTCATATCGATAATCGTCAATATAAATAGGGTGTCTGGAACGTTATCTTTTTAGGTGGGCGGATAGGGCTTCGAGGCCTTGGTCGAGGTTGGTTCTGCCGTAGCCGAGGCGGAATCGGTCGGTGATGTCGGGACCGACGTTGGAGTGGTAGATCGTCGACGGTAAGAGGAGCACTCCGGCATTCTCGACCAGGTCGGTGGTGAAGGTCTCGACGTCGCCGGGCCCGGTGTAGCGGGGGAAGCCCATGCAAGATCCGTCGGGCCTCGCCCAGTCGAACATGTCGGGGAACTGGGCAAAGAAGTCATCCCACTTCGGCAGGTTCTGGTCGACGATGGCGCAATTGCGGGCGAGGATCTGATCGCGGTTCTCAATCGCGATGACAGCGAGGCGCTCGCTGGGGCCCGAGTTACAGATCGATAGATAGTGCTTGAGTCGCTCCATCTGCTCGAGCACCGCATGGTCCTGGCAGGCGATCCAGCCGATACGAAGACCCGGAAGCCCCAAGGCCTTCGACGTGACATTGAGCGAAAGGCCGCGTTCGTAGATGTCGGCGATCCACGGCAGATGCTCTGCGCCGGTGGGCCCCAGCCCGTTAAAGATCTCGTCGTGCAGGATATAGATCCCGCGAGGTCGACACAGCTCGACCAAGGCAACGTAGGAGTCGAGCGGAAGAATCGCTCCCGTTGGGTTGTGCGGAAAGTTGATGGTTAGCAGTTTGGAGTTGGGCTGGATCGCCGCTTCCACTCGGTCGATATCGAGCGACCAGCCGTCGTCAGGATCGAGCGGAACACCGGTTACGTCGCAGATAGCTGCGGGCAGCGTCTCGTGGCTCTGGTAGTTGGGCGTTACGACAACGGCGTGACTATCGGCGTCGAGGATTGCGTTGTTGGCGGCAAAGATCCCCTCGCTGGCTCCGGCAAAACAGAGGACGTCGGACGCATTGCGCTCGGTGTAGGTATCGGCGATGGCTTCGCGAAGGTCTGGCGCACCCCATGTCTCGGTATAGCCAAGCCACATCGACTGGAAGTCGACGCGCTGCTGCTCGGTGGCCATCGCCAGAAGTTCGTCGAGAGGCATGCTCTCGGCATCGGACGCGGTCAGGTGATGCTCGGCACGAAACTCCCATTTCGAGAAGTGGGTTTCGAGTCGAAAGTCCGGCAACTGCATGCCGGTGAGATTACTTGCGGGTGATGGTGACCGGCAGGTTGGCGTAACCGTTGACAAACGACGAGAAGGTGCGCTCGGGCTCGCCCTGAACCTCGATGCGTTCGAAGCGCTTCAGGATCTCTTCCCAAACCACTCGCAGCTGCATTTCGGCCAAACGGCTGCCCATACAGAAGTGAATGCCGTAGCCGAACGACAGGTGACGGTCGGCGTTGGGCCGGTGAATGTCGATGGCGTCGGCGTTCTCGAAGTGATCTTCGTCCCGGTTGGCCGAGATGTACCACATGAGAACTTGGTCGTCCTTGAGGATCTGCTTGCCGCCGATTTCGGTGTCGTGGTTGGCGGTACGTCGCATGTACGACAGTGGCGTTTGCCAGCGAATGATCTCGGGCACCATCTTGCCGACAAGCTCTGGGTCGGCGGTGAGTTGGTCGTACTGGTCGGCGTACTTGTTGAGGCCGTACACGCTGCCGGTCATGGTGTTGCGGGTGGTGTCATTGCCCCCCACGATCAGGAGCAGAAGGTTGCCGAGGTGGGTAACGGTGGGGATGTCCTTGGTAGCCGCGCCGTGAACGAGCATCGTCACAAGGTCGTCGCCTGGGTTATGAAGGCGCTCTTCCCACAGACGCTCGAAGTAGTGGACGCACTCGAGCATTTCATCGCGCTTTTGCTCCATCGATTCCACCACGCCACCCGGCTGGGGGATGGCGAACACGATGTCGGACCAGCGGGTGAGCTTGCGGCGATCTTCCCATGGGAAGTCGAACAGTGTGGCGAGCATCATGGTGGTGAGCTCGACCGAGACGGTGTCGACCCAATCGAAGGTTTCGCCGTCGGGGAGCGAGTCGAGGATTTCGATGGTGCGTTCGCGAATAAGCGGTTCGAGGTTGCGGAGGTTCTTTGGCGCCGAGATTCCACGAACCGTGTTGCGCTGTTCGGTTTGGGTGGGCGGGTCCATGGCGATGAACGAAACGAGCTCGGGTCCGTCTGCGGGAATGTCGGCTACCCGTTGACCTAGCGTGATGCCGCTGCTCGAGGAGAAGGTCTTCCAGTCGCCGTCGACAGCACGTACGTCGTCGTATTTGGTGATCGACCAGTACCGACCCGAGGTTTCGAGCTCGTTGAAGTGCACGGGGTCTTCGGCGCGTAGGCGAGCAAAGTGGTCGTGCCAGCGGTGCTCGCGGAAAAGGTGCGGGTTGAGCGGGTTGATGTCCTCGATCGCCAGCTGGTCGGCGGAGGGGACATCGGCCGATTCTTCGGCCTGCTCTTGGTCGGGGCTTCGTAGGTTGAAGGCCTCGCCAAGGTCTTCGGTCGTCGTTGCTGTGTCGCTCATGTGCGGCTCCCTTTTGCGTACCTAAAGGTTACTCGCAGGTAGCCGATTTGAGGAAAATTCCTAGGCGGACTTCTCGTTGTAGCTGATGATTTCGAACTCGATGCCGTGGACATCGAAGTAGAAGCGTCGGCCCGGGATGTAGTCGCCATGGGAGTACGTCTGGTAGCCAGCAGCGACAATGCGCCGCTCAGCTTGGTTGAGGTCGTCGACAACGAGCCCGATGTGATTGAGTCCGCCCAGGTCGGTGCTGCGGGCGGTTGCCTCGGGACGTTCCGGCGTTGTGTAAATCGCGAGATAGTCGTCGCCCGTGCCGGGTTGTCCAACGTGGATTGTGTGCCCACCGAGCTTGGACTCTCCCTTCCACCGAATGGACCACCCGAACAGGTCGACGAGCATTGCGGCGGTTCTTTCGGGATCGGCAACGGTGACGTTGACGTGTTCGATTCGGGTGTTGAGCGCTTGGTCGGTTGTGGTGTGTGGTGATGGGTTCATATCTCTGTTGTACAATCTCAAGTAATGTTGAGATCAAGCGATTTCTCGGAAAGTTCTGCCAATCTCATGGCGATCGGTGCCGTCGCCGAGCGAACCGGCCTGGCGATCTCGGCGATCAGGTTCTACGAAGAACAAGGCCTCATCTCGGCCGAGCGGGCCCCGTCGGGCCATCGACGGTTTCGTCGAGGAACGATCCGCCGGTTGTCGTTCATTCGGATCTGCCAAAAGCTTGGCTATCGGCTCGACGAGATCCGCGAGAGGCTTGACGATCTACCCGAGGGTCGCACTCCAACCGAGGCCGACTGGAGCGCCATGGCGCAGAGCTTCCGCGCCGAGATCGACGAACGCATCGCAGGACTTCAGCAGCTACGCGACAAAGTCGATGGCTGCATTGGATGTGGCTGCCTATCGCTCGAACGGTGCGGAATTTGGAACGCCGGCGATACAGCCGCTGAACTAGGACCGGGCCCCCGCTGGCTTCTTGGCGATTCGCCAGCACCCGCCTTCGCCTCGCCCGAAAGGCCCGAAAGACCCGAGAGAGGGGACCGACCATGAGTAGCCGCCGACCACGCAAGCCGGTTGACGCTCACTTTCGCGGACTACCTGGTCGGTGGCGCCCAGCTCCAAAGGGCAAGAAGAGCGACAATCTGATGGAGCCATGGATTCTCGAACGAGGTCTCGAACTCGAGGCCGAAACGGGACAAAAGCTTGTCTGCTGGTGCGAGGTCTGTGGCGTCGCTATCGCCCAATCCGGCAACAAAGAGACCCTCGATCACCTCCTGGGGACACCCGCCGGCGATGGCTGGGAGTGGTCGGAGCCGCTCGGTCCCGACCTTCTCACCGCTTCGGTTGGCGATCATCGCCATGATGACGATGTCGAAGATGGGCTCATCCGTTGGTACCGGCTGCGGGCGATCGGCACGTGGAAAGAGGCGCGAATCTCAACCGTCGCCGACATGCTCTCCAACCATCCCTATCTCACTCGGGGTGGCTTCCCGGTCCCGTCTCTTGCCGTGATGAACGACGCGTTGCTTCGGGGTCGTCACGACCCTCCCAGGGCGGCCGGCATCGAGTTTCCGCCGCTCCAATTTGGCCCAGAAGCCTGGCCCGATCTTCGGCTCGAACTCATTCTGCGCCGACCGGCGTTGGTGGAAACCGACATTCCCGACGATGTCACGACGATGGATGGGCTCGATCAATGGTGGGACGACAAGCTTGGTTCGTTCAGCGAAGCGGCTCGTGCCCACCAACGTCATCTCATCTTTTCGGCTGGCCGCGATATGGATGGCCTGATCTACGAGTCGCCCGAGTGGTACGCCGCGATGGCCAAGGTCAATGCGCTCATGGCCAACACGCTCATGGTGCTCGAAAACTACGACAGCTAAGCCGCTAGGGCGCGCCAGCGCGCTGAAGCTACCCTTCGGCGTATGCCTGAACTCATCGCTTCGGTCTTCAATGATGTGATCGGCCCGGTAATGCGAGGCCCGTCGAGTTCGCATTCGGCAGCGTCGGTGCGAATCGGCCGCCTGCTTCACGACCTCCTCCAAGGTGTTCCCGACCAGGTCGACATCGAGTACGACTCGCTCGGTTCGCTCGCCACAACGCACGAGAGCCAAGGCACCGACATGGGCCTCTACGGAGGTTTGCTGGGTTGGGAGGCCGACGACCCCCGGCTTCCCGGTTCGCCACAGGAACTGGAAGGAAGCGGCTGTCAGATCACTATCGAGAAACCAGAGCTCGGCGATGCGCATCCCAACACTTACCGGCTTACGGCTCGCCGTGGAGACGAGCAGCACCAGATGATTGCGCTCTCGACCGGTGGGGGAATCATCGAGGTCATCGAGATCGACGGTAATGAGGTTCGAATTTTCGGCGACTACGTAACCACCGTGATTGCGACCGACGGCTCGGCCGAAGAAGCCGCTTCGAACGTCGATGGGCTTGAGGAAGCGGATAGTTGGACGACCTCCGGCGACGTGATCGTGGCTCTGTCGCAGAAACCCCTCGATGTCGATGTCATTGGCGCATCGCCCGGAGTCGTCCAGGTTCGGACGCTCCGTGCGGTTCTGCCCGTGCTGTCTCGACCCGACGTGGTGGTTCCCTTCGACCATGCTTCCGAAATGTGTGCATCCGAGATGGAAGGCGATCTCGACAACGCCCCGCTTTCAAACTGGGCACTCGCCTACGAGTGCGCTCGGGGCGGAATCGACCCCGACGAGGTATTTGCCCAAGCACATCGGATCCTCGCCATCATGCGAACCGGCGTCGAGACCGGAGTCGCCGGCACCGAATACGCCGACCGGATCCTCGGCTGGCAGTCGGGCAACTTCGCCGAGATGACCAAAGCCGGTTCTCTGCTCGACGGCGGCCTTCTTAACCAGATGATCATCTACGTGACGGCGTTGATGGAAGCCAAGAGCGCCATGGAAGTCATCGTCGCTGCCCCAACGGCCGGCGCGTGCGCAACCTTCCCTGGGGCGCTGCTTGCCACAATCGACGCGGTCGATGCCGACGATGAACAGGCCGCTCGGGCGCTTCTTGCCGGCGGGTTAATAGGCGTCTTTGTGACCAACCGGTCGAGCTTTGCCGCCGAGGTTGGCGGGTGTCAGGCCGAGACGGGCGCAGGCGCAGCAATGGCAGCGGCTGCACTTGTGGAACTGGGTGGAGGTTCGGCGTCGCGGTCGCTTTCGGCCGCAAGCCAGGCGATTCAGAATGTGCTGGGACTTATCTGTGACCCGGTTGGGAACCGGGTTGAAGCCCCGTGTCTTGGTCGAAACGTGAGTGGTGCCGCCAATGCACTGAGCTGCGCCAACATGGCGCTGGCCGGCTACGACCACGTGGTGCCGTTCGATGAGGTGCTCGATGCTCATCGCTCGGTGAGTGAGCTGATGGCTCGAGAGCTCCGCTGCACCGGGCTGGGTGGCTTGGCCATCACGCCAACGGCACAGCGAATCGAACTCGATCTTGCCCGACACCGCAATCGGTGAGCGACCGGTGCCTGGAACCTTTGGCTCCCAGGGTGCCTGGCACGAAACGACCGTTTGGTACCTGGCACCAAATAGGGGGTTCGGTGCCAGGTACAACTGTTCATATGGGCGTAACGGCGATATGCCGAAGGCATGGAGAAGGAGGTGGGAACGAAGCAGATCAGCCGCGAGGTACGTCGATCCAGGGGACGTCTTTGTCGACTCGGGGTTCGCCGGGGAGTCCGAGCACCTGCTCGCCGAGGATGTTCTTCATAACCTCGGTGGTGCCACCTTCGATGGTGTTAGCCCGCGCTCGGAGGAATGCGTAGCCAATGCTGGAGCCGGTAAGGTCGGTGGATTCGGGGCGACGGAAGGTGTAGTCGTAGTCGATTTGTCCGGCCATGCCCTGGAGATCGACAGCGGTTTCGGAGATGTCCTGGTTGAGGATGGCCATCACTGCCTTGCCTACCGATCCCTCAGGCCCCGGGTTACCCGACTTGGCGGCCTGTGCCGCGCGCATATTGGTGAGTCGAAGTACCTCGGCGCGGGTCCAGAGCTTCATGACCTTGTCGCGCTCGGCGGGCGAGTTTACGTGTCCGCCCTTGGTGAACACGTCCATCAGGTAGGCGATGGGTCCGCTGCCGCGCTGAGGCGCCCGGTTTCCGCCACCGCTTCCACCAATGGCGGTGCGTTCGTTCATCAGGGTGGTGAGTGCGGCGCGCCAGCCTTCGCCTTCAGCCCCGATGCGGTGGGCATCGGGCACGCGCACGTCGGTCATGAACACTTCGTTGAATTCGGCCTCACCGGTGATTTGGCGAAGCGGTTGTACGTCGACGCCGTCGGCCTTCATGTCGAGGGCGAAGTAGGTCATGCCGCGGTGCTTACGCACGTTGGGGTCGGTGCGGGTGACGAGCATGCCGAAGTCGGCAATGTGGGCCAGAGTGTTCCAGACCTTTTGTCCGTTGACGATCCACTCGTCGCCATCTTTGATGGCTTTGGTGCCGAGTCCGGCGAAGTCCGAGCCGGCGCCCGGTTCGGAGAACAGCTGGCACCACTTTTCTTCACCCGTGAACATCGGCCGAAGGAAACGCTCCTTTACGGCATCGTCGCCGTGCGTGACGACGGTTGGGCCTGCAAGGTACATAAAGAACTGCGATGGGTTGGTTGGGGGCGCACCAGCTTCATGTAGCCGTTTGTTGACGATCTTCTGCAGCTGCGGAGCGAGTCCCATTCCGCCGTAGCCCTTGGGGTACTGCACCCACGCAAGGCCGGCGTCGTACTGATGCCCACGGAACTCTTCGTACCCTTGGCTTGACGGGTCGTGCTCGGCTAGGAGTGCGTCGAGTGCGTCTTCTACCTGCTGTGCGTCGGTGCTCATGGCCAACATATTGCCAGTTGCAAGCGCGCAATCGTTAACTGAGCCGGGGTGCGTTAACCGCCGGCCTTTTCGACGTCCTTCGCGCTTCGACGTAGGGTGCGGAATGGCATACGCACCGCCCGAACGAGCCTTCTACGACGCCGACAGCCACATTATGGAGCTGCCGGATTTCCTCACGTCCTACGCCGATCCCGAGCTTCGCGAGTTCATTCCCGAGGTCAACTACAACGCGTCGTTGGTGACCGACGAGGAGGTCGCCGAGATCGTCAACCAGGGCTCGCGGCATTCCGACGCACACCGTGAAGCCCAGATCGCGTTGGGTGACGAGCTGATATCGAAGTCGAAAGAGATCCAGGCGCTCGGTGCATTCGACGCTGCCGATCGCAAGATTGCGTGTGACCTTCTTGGCTTCAAGAAGCAGTTGGTGTTTGCCACCCACAGCGTGGTGTTGCCGTTCCATCCGAGTTCCAAAACCGACCCGGTGCATCGTTACGGGGGCGCTCGGGCGCACAACCGCCATATGGTCGAGTTCTGCGCCGACGACGACCGACTCATGGGCGTGGCGGTCATCCCACTCGATGACCCGGCGCGAGCCATCGCCGAACTCGACTGGGCCATCGAGAACGGATTGCAGTCGGTATGGGTTCCGCATCGGGCACCGATCGGGTTCGCCCCCGGTCACGTCGATCTCGAGCCGTTCTGGGCCCGTCTTGCCGAGGCAGGCGTTCCGTTTGTTCTGCACGTAGGCGGTTCGCCGCTTCAGGCGTTGGGTTCGTGGAGTAACAACGGACGGGGAGCGGTGCGCGACTGGATGGGTGGTGGCGAGAACGTCCGCACCAAGGACGCGGCAGTCCTTCACCAGCCAGCCGAGACCTTCGTGAGCATGCTGCTGCTCGACGGCGTCTTCGACCGGCACCCAGACTTGCGGGGCGCAGTTGTGGAACTTGCGGCCGGATGGGTGCCTGCAATGCTGAAGCGGCTCGACGCTATTGCCCGCTCGTTCAGCAAGTTCGATGAGTCGGTTCGGTTCGAACGTCCGCCGAGCCAGCAGCTCACCGAGCAGATGGCCTTTACTCCTGGACCCTACGAGGATGTCGCCGGCCTCATCGCCGACTCCAACGACGAGCTCTATTTGTTCTCCAGTGACTACCCCCATGTCGAGGGAGGTCGCGACCCGATAGGCACGTTCGCCAAGTCGCTCGCTGGTTCTAGCGAGCAGACGATCGATCGCTTCTGCGCCGAGAACTTCCTTCGCCTCTGGCCAGACGCTCGGGTGCACTAGCCACAGCGACACTCGTGTCAGACACGAGTGTCAGGTTGGGCGGCGCAGCGTAGGGTTAGGCATGGATCACTGGTCGTTTCCCACGTCGTTTCGTATCGGTGCTGGCTGCGTTTCTGAGCTCGCCGACGTGGCTGACGCGCATGGGATAACAAATCCGCTCATCGTGACCGACCCAGGGATCATCGATCTTCCGGTCATCGATTCGGTGCAAGCATCGCTGCGCACACCGGTGCCGGTGTTCTGCGAGATACAACCCAACCCGGTTGGTGCCAATATCGATGCTGGCGTCGAAGCTTTTCGTAGCGGCGGTCACGATGGCGTCATCGCGCTCGGCGGCGGTTCGGCGCTGGACTGTGGAAAGGTCATTGCGTTTCAGGCCGGGCAAAGCCGGGACCTGTGGGACTTCGAAGATGTCGGAAGCAACTGGACGTTGGCCAATGCCGAGGCGATAGCGCCGGTCATCGCCGTGCCAACGACCGCCGGTACTGGTAGCGAGGTCGGTCGGGCTGGGGTGGTCATCGACGAACGCAGCACCCGCAAGGTCATCATCTTCCACCCAAAGATGCTCCCCGTGGCCGTGCTCGCCGACCCCGAACTTACGGTTGGTCTACCGCGCATCCTGACCGTGGGCACCGGTATCGACGCGCTATCGCATTCGCTCGAAGCCATCTGTGCGCCGACGTTTCACCCGATGGCCCACGGCATTGGGATGGAGGGTTGCCGTCTTGTTCTCGAACACCTTCCGCAGGTTGCCGCCGACCCGACCGACCTCGATGCCCGGACTCAAATGATGGCGGCGGCAGCGATGGGGGCCGTGGCGTTTCAGAAAGGTCTGGGCGGTATGCATGCGTTGGCACATCCGATCGGTGCGGTCTTCAACACCCATCACGGCATGACCAACGCGGTGCTCATGCCCTTCGTGTTGCAGGCCAACCGCGCTGCCATCGAGCCGACCATCGAACGCTTGGCTGCATACGCAATCATCGACGGCGGGTTCGACGGGTTCGTCGAACACATCGTCGAGTTGCGGGATTCGCTCGATGTTCCAAACACTCTTACCGACCTTGGTGTCGACCCCGAAGCGGTCTCGACGATTACCGCGGCGGCGGTTGAGGATCCCTCAGCCGGCGGTAACCCCATTGAGTTCACCGAGGCGTTGGCCACTGACATCTTCGCCAGGGCATGCGCCGGACAGCTGTAGTCGCAAGGGCTAAATCTTCACCATCAGCTTGCCGGTGTTGCCGCCTTGAAACATGAACTGCACGGCTTCGGGGAACGATTCGATTCCCTCCAGAATCTCTTCGGGCATCAAGAGCGACCCGTCGCCGAGCCAGCCGGCCAACTCGCCCATCGCCGTCGGAATGCTGTCCAGGTAGTGGAAGTAGGCGAAGCCCTCCATTCGTGATTGACGCTCCGCTAGCCGTAGGTACAGCGACGGGCCGGTCACGTTATCCATATCGTCGTATTGCGAGATTGCGCCACAGATGACAACGCGTGCCCGCAACGCAAGGTTGTCGAGCACATCGTCGAGAATCGGGCCGCCGACGTTGTCGTAGAACACGCTGATACCGTCGGGAGCGATTGCCTTCAGCCGGGCGTTTACGTCTTCGTTCTTGTAATCGATCGCATGGTCAAAGCCGAGATTCGCGATGAGATGCGCGCACTTCTCGGGACCGCCAGCAATACCGATGACGGTGGCACCGTCGATCTTGGCGATCTGACCCGCAACGGATCCAACCGCACCGGCCGCCGCCGACACCACGAAGATCTCACCTGGCTGGGGCTTGCCGACCTCTCGCACCCCGATCCATGCGGTAACGCCGGTTGACCCGCCAAGTGCGCCAAGATATGCGCTGAGTGGGGTCACCGGATTTTCGAGTTTCTCCATTCGCTTGGCCTTGGTAGTGAGCATTGTCTGCGCCCCCATCTGGCCACGCACAGCGTCGCCCACCGCAAGGCTGTCGTCGGCGGTTTCGACCACTCGGCCGACGCCACCGGCCCGAATGACTTCGCCGGGAGCGATCTGGGTATGAAAGCCTTCGCCCCGCAGCATCGTGCGAATGGCGGCATCGATCGACAGGTACTCCACCGCTACCCGAACCTGTCCCGGCTCAAGCTCGGGCAGTGGTTCGGACTCGAGCCTGAAATGCTCCGAGGTAGCAGGACCGGTAGGTCGGGACGCAAGGACGACGCGCTCGTTGGTGCTCATCCGCCGATCGTTTCATGGAGTGTCCCAGATAGCGAAACAGCTGGGCCCGATACGACTGAGCGCCTCCCCACCCGGAGGTAAGGAGGCGCTCAGATTGTTCTTCGGAACGTTCGTTACCAAACGTCGCTTATGGCAGTCCTAGGCCAGATCGAAGCGATCTGCGTCCATGACCGACGTCCAAGCAGCTACGAAGTCGTTGACGAACTTCTCGCCAGCATCTGCTGATGCATAGACATCGGCGATGGCCCGGAGGATCGAGTTGGAGCCGATAGCCAGGTCGTTGCGGGTACCGGTCCACTTGACGTCGCCGCTGGCCCGGTCCTTGCCTTCGAACACACCTTCGGAGCTTCCCGATGCGGTCCACTCGGTGTTGTAGTCGAGCAGGTTGACGAAGAAGTCGTTGCTAAGGGTTCCGACCTTGTCGGTGAGAACACCGTGGTTGTCGGTGGAAACCCCAAGGGCACGAAGTCCGCCAAGCAGCACGACCATGTCGGGCGCCCCAAGGTTGAGGAGCTGTGCCTTGTCGACAAGCAGATGCTCGGCAACATGGGCGTTCCCCTTACCGAGGTAGTTGCGGAAGCCGTCCCAGCGTGGCTCAAGCCATGCGAAGGACTCTTCGTCGGTCTGCTCTTGGCTAGCGTCGCCGCGACCGGTGGATACGTTGACCGAAACGTCGACGCCGGCAGCCTTAGCCGCAGCCTCGACCGCCGCAGCGCCACCGAGCACGATGAGGTCGGCCATCGATACGTCGACACGAACGCTTGACTGCACGCCCTCGAGTGCGGTGAGGACACGGCTCAGCTCGGCCGGGTTGTTTGCCTCCCAGTCGCGCTGGGGCGAAAGGCGAATGCGGCCACCGTTGGCGCCGCCCCGCTTGTCGCTGTTGCGGTACGTGGAAGCTGATGCCCAAGCGGTGCTCACCAGGTCGGTGATGCTGAGACCAGCACCCATGATGGCTTCCTTCACGGTCGCTACATCGGCGTCGCTCAGTGCGGTTCCGGCGGGGATTGGATCCTGCCAGAGCTGCTCTTCGGCGACCTCGGGGCCCACCAGACGGGAGATCGGACCCATGTCGCGGTGGGTCAGCTTGTACCAGGCGCGTGCGAAGGCGTCGGCCAGTTGATCGGGGTTGTCGCGGAAGCGCTGGGAGATCTCGTTGTAGATCGGGTCCATCTTCAGCGACATGTCGGCGGTGCTCATCATGGGAGCATGCGTGATGTTGGGGTCATGAGCGTCGGGCACGGTGCCAGCGAGTGCCGGAGCGGTCCACTGCTTGTGACCGGCTGGGCTCTCGGTGAGCTCCCAGTCGTTGTCCATGAGGGTCTCGAAGTAGTTGTTGTCCCACGTGGTTGGCGTGGAGTTCCACGCGCCTTCGAAACCGGAGGTGGTGGTGTGCACACCCTTGCCCGATTCGAAACCGTTCTTCCAACCGAGAAGCTGTTGCTCCATCGGCGCACCTTCGGGCTCGGCAGCGACGAGGTCTTCTGGACCTGCACCGTGCATCTTTCCGAAGGCATGGCCGCCGGCAACAAGGGCGACGGTCTCTTCGTCGTTCATGGCCATACGGCGGAAGGTTTCACGAACGTCACGGCCAGAAGCGACCGGGTCGGGGTTGCCGTTGGGGCCTTCGGGGTTGACGTAGATGAGGCCCATCTGTACGGCGCCGAGGGGCTCCATAAGCTCGCGGTCGCCGCTGTAGCGCTCGTCTTCGAGCCAGGTGGTCTCGGGTCCCCAGTAGATGTCCTCTTCAGGAGCCCACACATCTTCGCGTCCACCAGCGAAGCCGAAGCTCGGAAGTCCCATCGACTCCATGGCGACGGTTCCGGCAAGGATGATGAGGTCGGCCCAGGACAGCTTGCGACCGTACTTTTGCTTCAGCGGCTCGAGAAGAGCGCGGGCCTTGTCGAGGTTGCCGTTGTCGGGCCAGCTGTTGAGAGGAGCGAAGCGCTGGGTGCCGGACGCACCGCCGCCGCGGCCATCGTGGGTGCGGTAGGTGCCGGCCGAGTGCCAGGCCATGCGAACAAAGAGCGGTCCGTAGTGGCCGTAGTCGGCTGGCCACCAGTCTTTGGAGTCGGTCATCAGAGCAGTGAGGTCGGCCTTGACAGCGGCGAGATCGAGCGTTGCGAACTCGGCGGCGTAGTCGAAGTCATCGTCCATTGGGTTCGCTTTGGCCGAACCCTGATGAAGGATGTTGAGGTTGAGTTGCTCGGGCCACCAGTGCTGGTTGGCCGCGCTGCCACGAGCCGAATGGTCGTTGTGCAGTACGGGACATTTGTCGTCAGACATATTGCTCCTTGTTTCCTATTTCCTGTGTGAGGATTGTTTTTGCTTGGTTGTTTTTGAGAGGTTGTCTTTGGCGAGACAGTTGGGGCAGTGGCCCCAGTAGATGACCTCGGCTTCGTCGATCTGAAAGCCGTGATCGTCGTCGGCGGTGAGGCAGGGAGTGTCGCCGACTGCGCAGTCGATGTCGAACATTACCGAACACGTGCGACAGATGAGATGGTGGTGGTTGTCGCCAACCCGATCTTCGAACCGAGCGGGTGAACCGGCGGGTTGAATGCGGCGAATCAGGCCCTTATCGGCCAGGACCGAGAGGCTGTCGTACACCGCTTGTTTCGAGATGGATCCGATTTGGGTCCGTACCGTTTCGAGGACGTCTTCGGCCGTTGCATGGGGGTGCGCGGTGACGGCGTGCATGATGGCAATACGTTGCGCGGTGACGTTGAGTCCTTGCTCGCGTAGTTGCTCTTCGACGGTAGGCACGAGGGTATCCAAACAAGCTTTCTGGACTAAGTCAAGTGTTTCCTATGAGAAGATTTCGCTCGTTAGGGTGACCCATGCCCGAGACACAGAATCACGGCCATCCCGGTCCTCCTGATTACCTCGACGTCGCCGCCGACACTCTTGGTTGGCTCAGCGAAGAACAAATGGTCGAGGTCGACCGGGTCATGATCGAAGACCTGCATATCGAGTTGATCCAGATGATGGAGAACGCCGGTCGAAACCTTGCCCGTCTCATCCTCGATCGCTTCCGCCCAGCATCGGTTCGGGTGTATGCCGGATCGGGTGGCAACGGCGGCGGCGGGATGGTCGCTGCTCGACATCTGGCCAACGCTGGGGTCGATATCGCCCTCACCTTGAGTCGGGACGCGGCCGATCTTCTCGGCGTACCCGGCCATCAGCTCGACATTCTTCGCCGCATGGGTATCGTGCCGACCGAGCCGACCACTGCCGATCTGGCCGTCGATGCGCTCATCGGCTACTCGCTTCGCGGAGCGCCACACGGCCGGGCGGCAAAGCTGATCGAGACGATGAACGCCAGCGCCACCACGGTGGTTTCGCTCGATACGCCGAGCGGGCTGAATGTAACGACCGGCGAGATACCGGGAACGGCTGTGAACGCCGATGCAACGCTCACCCTTGCTGCGCCAAAGGCTGGTCTCCGCAAAGCAGAGGTGGTCGGCGATCTTTACCTGGCCGACATTTCGGTCCCGCCGTCGGTGCTTGCGGCGCTCAACGCCGAACCGCCCGACTTCGCCGAGTCGCCGATCGTCCGGGTGGTGTAATCAGACCGGCGCTTCGCTAGGCCTCGTCGACGACGCCCATGGCATCCATCGCTCCGTCAGGTGACCGAATCTCGACGATGCGGTCATCGACGTCGTCGTACTCCATGCGCAGCGCCCGGCTCATCGTGGCGTGCATGTCGTAGGTGCAGGTGATGTAGGTGAGTTCGAGGATTTCCTCGTCGCTCAGCACGGTCTGAAGTTCGGCGAAGAGTTCGTCGGGGACCCGTCCACCCTCGAGAACCAGACAATCGGTGTAGGCCAAAACCAGCCGCTCGGTCTGGCTGAAGCAGGTTGCGGCTGGCCAACTCCGCACCGCCTGAACCTTCTCTTCGCTAAGACCCACGCTTCGAGCGGCCTTCATGTGTTGCGAGTACACGAACTGGCTTTGCCGGGCGTAACCGGTTCGGGTTTGGGCTAGCTCACGAAGCTGCGGATCGATCTGTCGAGCGGGATCTCGATAAAACTGAAAACCGGCCGAGATGTGATCGAACATGTCCGGCACCGCTGCGGTCACCGTCCACCAGTTGCCCGGCGTACCGGTTGCGGTACCCGGCTCGGCCACCGGGTCACGATCGTCGAAAAGCAGCTCGTAGAGCCGTTGGGCGTACGGGTGCGCGTCGTCTTTGCTGATCTGTTTCGTGCGGGGCATTACGCCTCCTGGGTTTCGGGTGTGTGAAACGAGACGTCGGGAACGTCTTTGCTGGGCGGCGGATCATCGGCGAACAACAACTCCAACGCCTCGGTGGCGTCGGCGTCGCTGAACGAGCGAGTCATATACGCGAACTCCACGGTGATGCCGTCGGGGTCGTCGGTGTAGATCGAGTGAATCCAACCGTGATCGATCTCGACGACGGTAAGGCCGTTGTCGATCCAACGCTGCTTCTTCTTTTCAAGGTCGTCGGGCCCCGATGCCTGGAACGCAATGTGGTTGGTGCCCCAATCGAGCCCAAGATCGCGGCAGATATCGGTCTTGAACTCGGTGGCGCTGGGGTCGCCGCCCAAGTCCCAAAACGCAATCAGCTGATCGGTTGCCGACCCGGTGGAGTAGAACGCGTGCCGACGGAAACCCTCTTCCTTCGGCGCGATTTCGACCTTCACCAGATCGAATCCCATGACGTCGGTGTAGAAGGCATGTGTGGTGGCCATGTCCTTCACTGCAAGTGCGATGTGGCTAACTCCCATAGCCGCAGCATCGCATACAACCAGCAAAGCGACACAGCGACACTCGTGTCAGACACGAGTGTCGCAGTTAGTCGGTGGTGGGGTGGACCTTTATCGACAGGAAGCGAATGGGGAGTTCGATGAGTTGGGTGGGGCCATGGGCTACCTCGCCTCGGAACTGCATGGTGGAGCCGGGTTCCAACTTGTAGCGCTTGGCGCCGTAGCCGTACTCAAGCTTCCCCTCGAGCACGTGGATCATCTCGACGCCCGCGTGCTGGAAGAGGGGGAACACCTGGTCGGCCACCTTGTCGGCCTGAGTGATGGTTACCAGCACCGGTTCGATCTGGCGATGGGGTCCACGAAGTGCTCCAAGGTCGTGGTATGTGCGGCCCTTGCCCCCGCCCTCGTGGGCGATTTCAATACCGCCACCCGGTGGCACCAGCACCGCATCGTGTTCCTCGTCGAGCCCCCGAAAGAGCGCAGTGAACGGGATTCCGGCGGCGTTCGACAAACTGGTCAGGGTGGTCAGACTGGGCGAGGTTTGGCCGTTTTCGATCTTCGAGAGCATGCCAAGCGAGAGGCCAGCCTCTTCGGCAAATCGTTCCATGGTCAGGCCAAGGTCTTGGCGAGCGCCGCGAACGCGCTCGCCAATGACGTGGTTGACTTCCTCGGGCGTAAGTTTCGATTCGGGCACGTGGCGCTCGTCGCTTAGAAGAGCGTGAGGTACTGGTTGATTTCGCCCGGAGTTACCTCGCGGTGGTGGGTGAGAAACTCGTTCCTCTTTACCTCGGCGAAGTAGTGGCTGTAGGGCCCAGTGCGGGTTGTGCCGAGGCCCTCGGCCAGCACGGAACATTCGGCCAGATTGTCGGCCGCATGGATCAACGTTGGGGGCAACGTCTCGATGCCGCGCTTTGCAATCTCGGCCGGGTCGAGCTCGAACAGGTTGTCGGTGTTTGGGTCGCCGGGGTCGAGCTGGTTGGCGACGCCATCCATTCCACACGTCAACATCGCGGCGAACATCAGGTAGGGGTTGGCTGCTCCATCGCCCAGACGAACCTCGAGACGATCGGGTTCGGGCACCCGAATCATGTGGGTCCGGTTGTTTCCGCCGTAGGCGGCATACGCGGGCGCCCAGGTTGCGCCCGAGGTTGGTGCGCCGACACCCATTCGTTTGTACGAGTTCACGATGGGGCACGCCACGGCGACCAGCGACGTTGCATGTTTGATGAGGCCGGCGGTGAACTGATACGCAAGCTCGCTCAGCCCGAGGCCCTTCGAGTCAGATCCACCAGAGTTGCCGTCGCCGGCTGGAAAGAGAGGCTTGTCGGAGTCGGCGCTCCACAACGAGATGTGGGCGTGTAGGCCGTTGCCGGTCTTGTCCGAAAATGGTTTGGGCATGAAGGTGGCATAGCGGCCGTCGCGCTCGGCCATCGTGTGAATCATCAGTCGGAACAAGATGAGTCGATCGGCCGTGGTCATGGCATCGGCGTATTGCCAGTTCTGCTCGAACTGGCCGTTGGCGTCTTCGTGGTCGTTTGCGTAGTTGCCCCAGCCCATGGCGTTGAGGTTGGCCGATACGTCGGTGAGGTGGGGGAGCATGCGGGTCAGGCCGCGGGCGTCGTAGCAGGGGAGAGCGTCGGTGTCGCGCTCATCGGCAACCCGAATGCTGCCGTCGTCGTTCTTCGTGAGCAGGGAGTACTCGGCCTCCACACCGGTCTTCATCACCATGTTCTGCTCGGCGAGTTTGTCGAGGGCCTGCCGCAGGATGACCCGCGGCGCGTAGGGCCAAAGCTCGCCTTCCACCGTTGGGTCGCACTGCATTGCGGCAACGTTGGGTTGCCAGGGAAGCTGGGTGTAGGAGGCGGGGTCAGGGATGGCCAAGATGTCGGGGTCCGACGGATTCTGCCCCATCGGTCCAGCTGCGAAACCGGCAAATCCCGCGCCGTCGGCCATCAGGCCTTCGAGTGCGGTGACCGGCACGAGCTTGGCGCACGGCTTACCGTGCATCTCCACAAACATCGCGTAGATGTAGTCGACGCCGTCCTGTTCAACGCGAGCTTTGATGTCCTCGTATGCACCCATGCTTCCCCCTGGATTCTTTGTGGTGAATGGCCCTTTGGCCCGCCGTCGAGGCGATTTGACCACCTGCGGGCGACCACTACTCTAGGTGAAGAGACTTCACTGTTGTCAAAGGCGCCATTTTCCCGAGAAGAACGGCGTGCCGTAATCGAGGACCTATGTGCGGAATTGTTGGACTGTTCCTGAAGACCGAGAAGTATCGGCCCGAGCTTGGGCGACACACCGCGTCGATGTTGCACGAAATGCGGGGTCGAGGTCCCGATAGCGCCGGCTTTGCCGTGTACGACGAAGGGGTCGAAAACCAGACTCGGCTTACGTTGTTGGCCGAGGGGCAGGAGATGGATTGGCACCCGCTTGCGGCCCAGCTCGAGGATGTTTTGGCGGCCGAGGTGAAGGTTCGGTCGATCCTCGACCACGGCGTTTTCGAAACGATGGGCGATGGTCGGGTGGCCCGACAGTGGCTGATCGACAACGTGCCCAACATCGACGTGCTGAGTCATGGCCGTCAGATCGAGCTGTACAAGTCAGTGGGCGACCCCGACCTGGTAGCCAGCCGTTACGACCTGGCGTCTCGTTCGGGCACCCACGCCATCGCACATACCCGCATGGCGACCGAATCGGCCATCACCACCAATGGTTCGCACCCCTTCGTCACCGGGTCCGATACCTGTCTGGTGCACAACGGCTCGCTCTCGAATCACAACCAACTTCGCAAGAAGCTGGAGCAACGCGGCGAGTCGTTTCAGACCGCCAACGACAGCGAAGTTGCGGCCGGCTACCTGTCGTGGCGAATCCGCGAGGGCGACACCATCGACCAAGCGCTGCACGGAGCACTGCAAGATCTCGACGGCTTCTACACCTTTGCTATCGGTGTCGAGAACGGGTTTGCCATTCTGCGCGACCCCATCGCCTGCAAGCCCGCAGTGGTTGCTGAGACCGACGATTGGGTGGCGATGTCGTCGGAGTACGGGGCCATCGCCACGCTCCCCGATGTGGAGCACGCCACGGTCTTCGAGCCGGCGCCAGGACAGATCTACAGCTGGAGTCTTGCGGCATGACCGAGACTATTTTGGATCTGTCGGTTGCATCGCTGCGCGATGTCAACCGGGCGCTACACGCTGGTACCTCAGGGTCGTTTCGGGTCACCAACCCTCGGGGCGCCCATGCCGTGGCCGCCGGAATCGAGAGCGACATCGAGGTCCATATCGATGGGTCGGTCGGCTACTACTGCGCTGGAATGCACCAGAGGGGAACGGTTCGGGTCGACGGAAACGCCAGCACCGGCCTCGCCGAGAACATCATGTCGGGCACCGTGCACATCACCGGCAGCGCCACGATGTCTGCAGGCGCAACTGGCAACGGTGGCCTGGTAGTCATCGAAGGAAACTCGGGCTCGCGTTGCGGCATCTCGATGAAGGGCGTCGACATCGTCGTTGGCGGCAACGTTGGCCATATGAGTGCCTTCATGGGTCAAGCCGGAAACCTTGTGGTACTCGGCGATGCCGGGGCCGATCTTGGCGACTCGCTCTACGAAGCCAACCTATTCGTTCGAGGCAAGGTCGAGTCGCTCGGCGCCGACTGCATCGAAAAGGAGATGCGGACTGAACATCTCGAAACCATCGCCCGTCTTCTCGACGCAGCCGGAATGGATGCCGACCCAGCGTCATTCACTCGGTACGGCTCGGCCCGCAAGCTCTACAACTTTCATGTCGACGACATCGACGCCGAACTCGCCGGGTCGCAATCCAGCCGCGAAGGAAAGGTCTAAGCCATGACCGACAACGTTGATCAGCCGTGGAACCTTCGCGAGTCCTACACCTACGACCGGAACGTCATCGCTGAAATTCGCCGAGCCGCGAACACCGGTATCTACCGGATCCGCGGGTGGGGCGCCAAGCGTGAACTTCCCACCCTCGACGATCTCGTCGTGCTCGGCGCCTCGATGTCTCGTTACCCGCTCGAGGGATACCGCGAGGCCTGCGGAACCGACGTGGTCATCGGCGCCAACACCGCCGAACAACCGGTTCATCTCGACATTCCAATCACCATTGCCGGCATGAGTTTTGGCTCGCTGTCGGCCAACGCCAAAGAGTCGCTGGGTCGTGGCGCCAACGCGGTCGGAACCTCCACGACCACTGGCGATGGCGGCATGACGCCTGAAGAGCGCACCCATTCCAGCAAGCTTGTGTATCAGTACCTGCCGAGTCGCTACGGCATGAACCCCGACGATCTTCGCAAAGCCGACGCCATCGAAGTTGTGGTGGGCCAGGGCGCAAAGCCCGGCGGTGGCGGAATGCTCATGGGGCAAAAAATCAACGAACGGGTTGCCAGCATGCGCACCCTGCCGCAGGGAATCGACCAGCGCTCGGCGTGTCGGCATCCCGACTGGACGGGCCCCGATGACCTAGCCATCAAGATTCTCGAACTTCGAGAGATCACCAACCACCGGGTGCCCATCTACATCAAGGTCGGTGCTGCGCGCCCGTATTACGACACCGCACTTTCGGTGAAGGCCGGGGCTGATGCCGTGGTTGTCGACGGCATGCAGGGCGGTACCGCCGCCACCCAGGATGTGTTCATCGAGCACGTCGGAATCCCCACGATCGCAGCTATCCCCGAGGCGGTCCGGGCGCTCCAGGATCTGGAAGCTCATCGGGAGGTCAAGCTCATCGCCGCGGGAGGTATCCGGTCGGGTGCCGACGTGGCCAAGGCCATCGCTCTGGGTGCCGATGCGGTGTCCATCGGTACTGCGGCACTCATCGCCATCGGTGACAACGACCCGGCGCTCGAGGCCGAGTACAACAAGCTGGGAACTTCGGCCGGGTACTGGGAAGACTTCCAAGCCGGTAACGACCCGGCGGGCATTACAACTCAGGATCCGGCGCTGGCTTCTCGTCTCGATCCTGAGATCGGTGGCCGCCGATTGGCCAACTACCTGAGGGTGTTGTCGGTCGAAGCGCAGACCATTGCTCGTGCCTGCGGCAAGTCGCACGTGACCAACCTTGAGCCCGAAGACCTTGCCGCGCTCACCGTCGAAGCCGCTGCGATGGCCAAGGTTCCGCTTGCGGGAACCAGCTGGATTCCGGGTGTGAGTTCTAGCTGACAACTAGTGCAAGTTAGAGTGGCAGTTTGTTGTGGTCGGTCTGAACGTCGGAGAATCTAATGCTCTCAGTAACTCTTCTTGGCACCGGTAGCCCCATGCCCAGCCCCGACCGGGCTGGTCCGGCAACCCTCATCTCTGCTGGCACCGGCGACGATGCCGAGCACTACCTCGTCGACGCTGGCCGCGGCGTGCTTATGCGCCTCGGCGCCGTCATGTTGGGCGCCCCAAACCTGAGCGCCGTGCTCATCACCCATCTTCATAGCGATCACATCACCGACCTCAACGATGTCATCACCACCCGATGGGTCATGACCTTCGAGCCCACGCCGCTCACCATCGTTGGCCCGGTCGGAACCAAGAAGGTGGTGGAGCACATCATGGCGTCCCTGGCTCCTGACATCGACTACCGCATCGCGCATCATGACGATCTCGAAGCTCCGCCTGAGGTAAACGTGATCGAGGTCAGCGATGGGGCGGTCGATCTGCCGGGCAACGTGGTCATTACCTGTGCTCCCACCGACCACAAACCGGTCGAGCCAAGTGTTGGTTTCCGGTTCGACTACACCGACGACTCTGGCTCGTGTGCGGTGGTAGCCGCTGGCGATACCGTGCCGTGCGAAGGTCTAGACTCACTGTGCAGCGGCGCCGACGCACTGGTCCATACCGTGATCCGCAAAGACATCATAGAGAACATCCCGCTCCAGCGGATGCAGGACACGCTCGACTATCACTCATCGCCAGCCGAAGCCGCACAGACCGCGGCCCGCGCCGAGCTGCCCACGCTGATCCTCACGCACTACGTGCCGCCCATCCCCGCCGGCGACCCGGGCGACGACTGGCGAGACCTCTGCACCCCACACTTCACCGGCAAAATTGAAATCGGCGACGACCTCCATCGAGTAGAAATCGAATCCCGCTAACCCACAAAACGAAATACGGTGTCTGGGGGGCTGGAACCGTCTTTCGATTAGGCGAGGGCCTTTACGGCTCTGCGGTGACGGCGGAGGATGGCTTCGGTGTAGCCGTTGGGCTGCACACGGCCTTCCATTACCAAGGCAAGAGCGGCTTTGAACGACTCGCTGTTTTCGAAATCGGCCGACATCGGTACGTACGCAGCATCTTGGGAGTTCTGCTGGTCGACCACGGTGGCCATCCGCTCCATCGTGGTGCGCACCTGCTCGGCACTGATGAGACCGTGATGCAACCAGTTGGCCACATGCTGGCTCGAGATTCGCAGCGTCGCGAGATCTTCCATCAGCCCTACATCTTCGACATCGGGAACCGTTGAGCAGCCAACACCCTGGCCGACCCAACGAACCACGTACCCAAGAATTCCCTGCGTGTTGTTCTCAAGCTCGCGCTGAATGAACTCGGGTGTAAGGGTGCGGTCGTCCGGCAGCGTAGGAATCGCCAACATGTCGGCCACCCGGCGGCGCGGCCGATTCACCAAATCGTTCTGGCGGTCATCGACCGACAGCATGAAGTAGTGGGTTGCGTGCAGTGTGGCCGCCGTGGGTGACGGTACCCACGCACAGGTTGCGCCAGAGAGCGGATGTCCGATCTTGGTGGCGAGCATGTTGGCCATCTGATCGGGGATAGCCCACATTCCTTTGCCGATCTGCGCTCGGCCTTTGAGGCCACAGGCAAGGCCGGTATCGACGTTGGAATCCTCGTACGCTTTCAGCCATGTGGCTCCCTTCATCTCACCCTTCGGGAGCATGGGGCCAGCTTCCATGTCGGTGTGGATCTCGTCGCCGGTGCGGTCGAGGAAACCGGTGTTGATAAACACCAGCCGTTCGCGAGCTGCCGTGATCGCGGCCTTGAGGCCAAGTGACGTGCGGCGCTCCTCGTCCATGATGCCGATCTTCATCGTGTTGCGCTCGAGTCCAAGAGCATCTTCGACCATGCCGAAGAGTTCGACGTTGAGCTCGACCTCTTGGGGGCCATGCATCTTTGGCTTCACGATGTACACCGAACCCTCGGCACTGTTGGTGTGAGCTCCGTTACCGAGAAGATCGTGTTTTGCTGCCAGCGTGGTGACCATGGCGTCGAGCATCGTCTCGAAGATTGGTTCGCCTTCATAAAGGACGGCATCGGTCTGAAGGTGGGGGCCGACATTGCGCACAAGCATGAGTGTGCGGCCGCGCACCGTCATGTCTTCGCCCTCGGCATTCTTGTAGGCCATGTCGGACTCGAGCTCGCGGCGGACGGTTTCGCCGCCCTTGGTGAAGGTCTCCACCAGGTCGCCCTTCATCAGGCCAAGCCAGTTGCCGTACACGGTTACCTTGTCGTCGGCGTCGACGGCCGAGACCGAATCTTCGCAGTCCATGATGGTGCTGATTGCTGATTCGATTCGGATGTCGAAAATCCCGGCGGGGTCGGCGCGGCCGATGAAATGGCCCTCGCCAATCAGCAGCTCGCAACGCAGACCGTTCTTCTGCAGAAGGATGGTGTCGGGTGCGGCCGGGTCGCCGGTGTAGCCAACGAAACGTTCCGGGCGCAGCAGGGTGCTGATAACACCATCGCCGCTCTCGACCTGAAGGTCGCCGTCGGCCACCGAGTACTTGACCGACCAGTGATGGCTGGCCTTGTCGAGCGAGAAATGCCGGTCGAGGAAGTCGCGACCCCAGTCGACGACGCGTCGTCCACGGATCGGGTTGTAGCGGCTGCCCGGGCTGCAGCCATCGGCGTGGGCGATGGCGTCGGTGCCGTACAGCGCGTCGTAAAGGCTGCCCCAGCGGGCGTTGGCTGCGTTCAGTGCGTATCGGGCGTTGTCGAGAGGCACCACAAGCTGCGGACCAGGCACCGACGTAATCTCGATATCGACGTTGGTGGTGACGACTTCGGTGGGCTCGGTTTGATAATCGAGATAGTCGATGCTTCGGAGGAAATCGGCATACTCGGCACCGTCATGGTTGTCGGCGTGGTCGCGATGCCACTGATCGATCTGTTCCTGAAGTTCATCGCGTCGGGCAAGCAGCGCGGCGTTGCGAGGTCCGAGCTCGGCGACGATGTTCTCGAGTGATGCCCAGAAGTCGTCGGCTGATACTTCGGTGCCTGGAAGGACCTCGTCGGAAACAAAGGAATAGAGGACATCAGCGACTTCAAGCTTGCCGATCTTCATGCGGGGTTTTTCTCAATCTCTGTGGAGCGATGTGGGGACGAGTGATCTCTACGATACGGCTCGACTGCCAACGTTGGTACTTCTGTCGGCAGTAGCGTTTGCGGCTGGAGTAGCGTCTCGCCGTGTCCCAACGGTCGGAACAGTTTCCACTAGGTGCCTCAATCAGGGTCGAGGACCTACAGAGTTTTCCTTATGAGTTCTTGGCGAGGCTTCGAGAATCCGAGCCGGTGTCGTGGATTCCGGCGTTGGGTGCGTGGCTGGTTACCTCACGCGATCTCGCCATTGAAGTGATGCGTGACGCCGAGGCGTTCACCGTCGATGACCCTCGGTTTTCAACCGCAGCGGTGATCGGCCAGTCGATGCTTTCCCTCGATGGGGACGAGCATTCTCGCCATCGTCGGGCTTTTGCGGCGCCGTTTCGGCCAGCGTTAGTGCGCGACAAGTACGAGGCGGTCATTTGGAACCTTGCCAAGGAGCGGGTTGCATCGCTGGCGGGCGATGGCAGTGCCGAGCTTCGCACCGCGCTTGCTGCGCCAATGGCTGTCGATTCGATCACAACGTTCCTCGGCTTGTCTGATGTCGATCCGTCCCAGGTGCTCGACTGGTACGGAAAATTCTCCGACGCGATCGTTGGCGTCACCTTGGGTGAGGATGTGCCTACCTCCGGCCGTGCGGCGCTCGATCAGCTCTATGAGCGAGTTGCGGCGAGCGTCGAGGCAGGCACGAGCGAGTTCCTCAATACCCTTCGAGATGACGCGATTCTTCGTAGCGACGAAGTTGTCGCCGCCACCGCCGTGGTCATGTTCGGTGCCATCGAAACATCGGAGGGGATGACAGCCAACGTGTTGTGGCACCTGCTGACGCACTCCGAGATTCTCGCCCAGGTGCAAGCCGATCGGTCGTTGCTTAGCTCAGCTATTGAGGAGTCGCTTCGACTCGAGCCTGCGGCGGCGGTGATCGACCGGTATGCGACGGCCGACACACAGCTCGGCGATGTGATGATTCCCGAGCGCGACCTGGTAACCGTCTCTCTGCTCGGGGCCAACCGTGACCCTTCGGTGTTTCCCGACCCGGACACCTACGACATCACCCGGCCAAACCACCGCCAACATGTCACGTTCGTGCAGGGGCCGCACGGCTGCCTCGGCGTACATCTGGCCCGCTTGGAGACCACGGCGGCGCTGACTGCGGTGCTCGACCAGCTTCCTGATCTTCAACTCGACCCAGCACAGAGCACGGCCCCCGAAGGTTTGATCTTTCGGAAACCGGCGGCGGTGACGGCCCGCTGGTAGCGGTGCCATAACCCCCTAGGGGAAGTTGACCATCACGTCGGCGAGCGGCTTCCGCTCGATGTCGGGCACGAGTGAACCTGGCTCGGGGTAGCCCACCGGGAAGAGAACGAAGGGGCGTTCGCTTGCCGGGCGCTCGAGCAGGTGCGACAGGAATTTCATCGGTGACGGCGTATGGGTGAGCGTGGTGAGCCCCATGGTGTGCAGCGCGGCGATGAACATTCCGCACGCGATACCAAGGCTCTCTTTGACGTAGTAGTGATGCTGCTTTGAGCCGTCGGGTCGCAGGGAATAACGCTGCTCGAATGCCACCACGATCCATGGCACCAGTTCGAGGTACTCCTTGTTGCTATGCGTGCCGAGGGGTTCGAGCACCTCGCGCCACTCTTCGGGCATCCGGCCGCCTTCGTAGTTCTTGCGCTCTTCCTCTTCGGCCGCTTCGCGGATTTTGCGTTTCGTTTCGGGGTCGCCGATTACCACGAATGTCCAAGGTTGCTGATGGGCCCCCGATGGGGCGGTGGCGGCGGTACCGATGGCCAGATCGATGAGCTCGCGAGGCACTGCTTTCTCGCTGAACACTCGGGCGCTACGCCGGGTGGCCATCGAGGCATAGAACTCGTTTGCCCGTTTCGTCATGGTGGCTTCGTCGAGCGGTTCGAACGGGTGCGGCACGAAGGGGTACTTGGCCGCTGTTTCGGGAGACGGGTAGACGCTGCTCACGACAGTGACAACAGGAGTGATGCGGCGTCGACGCGTGACGGGTCGGCTGGGTTGGCGGCGTTCTCGGCGAGTTGGGTGGCGAGATCGTCGAGTACTCCCGACGCATCGGCTACGAGTTCTTTGCCTTCGGTCGTGAGGGCGGCAAGAGCCAGCCGAGCGTCGCGGTCGCTTTTCTTTGTTTCGACAAAGCCGAGCTTCTCCAAGGGGCGGAGGGCGCGAGTGATTCCCGATGGGGTTCGGCCGACCGCCTCCGCCAGTGCCACTCGGCTCGCTGCATTGTCGGGGGCGTCAGCGAGAACGCGGAGCATCTGGTATTCGCTGAAGCTGATTCCTTTGATCGTCGAAAGCGCGCCGTCGAGTCGCTGCTCAAGTCGGGTCCACGAACGCGCAAGCGAGAGGATGAGTTGTTGGTCCATGCGGTCATAGTACGTGACTACTCACGGATAACGCAAGGAGTTTCTATGATCCGGCAGTCCGATCGGTTTCCTTAGCGTTCTGCGAGAGCTCGGCCGCGAGCGATTCCATACGGGCCGATTCGCGAATCGCAAATGAAAGAACCGCGAGCACCACCACGATGCCCACCACCTGCATCGCAACCACCGACTCATCAAAAAGCATCGCTGCGCCCAACACCGAGAGAACCGGCACGCCGAGGGTAAACAACGACAGCAACGTCAGGCTCACATGAGCGTGTGCCCAGCTGATGAGGAGGTGTCCGGTGCCGGGAAGGAACACCAGTCCAAGTACGTAGATCCACTGGTTGGCCGGAGGCGGCGGCATGCCGCCCGAGTCGACGAGGAACACCAGTGCCAAAACCGGCACGCCCGCGATCAGTGAGTGGGTTTGCAGAGTGATTCCGGCCAGAGATTCGCGCGCCACTTTTCCGAGGGCAAAGTACGCCGCAAAGAACAGCAGCGCCACCACCGCCAAAAGGTCGCCTCGAACGCTCCAGGTCGCGCCATCGGACGAACCAAAGACCACAGCCGCCACGCCTGCGAGAGCGAGCACGGTGGCCCCGACAACCCGAAGCGACACGATCTCGCCAAACCGTCGCGACGCGAAACCAAAGAGCAGCAGCGGCGACATCGCCCCGATCACCGTGACGTTGGCGACCGTGGTGGACTTGATGCTCACAAAGAACGCAGCAATCTCGATGGCCAGCACAATGCCGGTTGGGGCCGCGATCTTGAAGTCGTTCCATCGGAGCGGCCCTACAAGGATCGAATGTCCTATGCCGTACAACGCGGCAGCGGTCAAATAACGCCAGAACGCAATCTGGGGACCGGTCAGGTCGGTTCCGCGAACCACGAGATTTCCCAGCGACCAGAACACAACGGCGGTAGCGACCGCAAGCTTTCCCAACCGGGCTGTCGACACGGCCGAGATGGTACCGGTCATCGACCTGCACGGACTGGTCCGGTCTGGGGCGATGGACATGATCCAACAACTACCGAGGGAGGCGAAACAGAACGTAGTGTTCGCCTATGCAGATGATCGAAGCTTGGCACGACGCCTGCGAACGGCTTCGCCAACTCGGCGACAGAGTCGTTTCGAACACCGGAGGAGACGCTGCGCTCCTTGAGGGCATAGAGCATCTGGTGGACCAAACGGTGCTGTGGCTTGGCTGGGAGACACTGCACGCCGACCCAACCCGTCCCTTCTTCCATCGCCACAATGACCTCACGAGCCAATGGGGCGGCCCAAACGCCGACAACGTGTACCGCCATTGCCGAATCGACCCCAACCGTCGCTACGTGGTTCGGGGCAGGATGCATTCGTGCGAGGAGTTTCTGCTGGCAATCCGTGCTGGCTTCATGCACCGGCCAACGTGGGGCACGCTCGCACAGCTGACGGCCAGCGACCTGGGCATTGGTCCGGGCGACGACTTCGAGCTGTACTTCGGCGGCGACCACCCCAATGCCATCGAGTTGCCCGATGGGGCCATGATGCTGTCGGTTCGCGAGTACTACTTCACCTGGCAAGCCGATGAGCCGGCGACCTTCACCGTCGAGTGTCTCGACCCCGAGCCGGCATCCGTGCTCGATGAGGTTGCCCTGAAACACCGGCTCGATGAGTCGCTCAACGAGATGGAAGAGTCCATTGAGTTCTGGAACCGGTACCTCATCGACAACCGCGCCGAACGAACCGACAACTCGTTTGCGGCAAACACCCTGAAGGTAGGGAAGGGGTTATCGATCGCCCGGTACGAGTTCTGCTTCTGGGACCTCGCCGAGGACCAGGCGCTCATCGTCGAGGCCGACGTTCCCCACGCTCGCTACTGGGCAATTCAGCTTTACACGATGGGCAACTTTGAATTGGTTGATCCCTTTGGTGCTATCTCCAGTCGCAATCACACGCAGGCTTCCATCTCGGCTGATGGTCGCCTGCGGTTTGTGCTGGCTGCCTCAGACCCGGGCGTTGCCAACTGGCTCGACACGACAGGGCGGCGAAACGGGCTCTGTACCTTCCGGTGGTTCTGGCCGGAAAGCGACGACTCGCCACAGCCGTCGACCCGGCTTGTTTCACTCGCCGACGTCGCCACCGAACTGGCTGATGATCAACCGGTGAGGTCGCCGGCTGAGCGGTCGAGCGAGTTGGCGAGCCGGCAGCGTCACCTGCGGTGGCGCTTTCGAACATGACGTGGGAAGCAGGTGCGCAGGCTGCTTGGGTGAAAGCGGCCAACCGAGGCGAGCTGCCACAGTACCGGCCGTCGCCCGAGCCGTTTGATGCTGGGCATCTCATCGAGAAAGCCGTTGCACGGAGTACGGGTTCCGACCGGTTCGACGGCGACGCTTTCGAGCCGCTGCAGATTTTCTGCGAAGCGCTCGAGGCCGAAGCCAACCTCACACCGCTTGGCCGGTGGGCCACCCAGCGTTACCTCGACCGTCTTCTCGACGAGCGTCTCCTGCTCGACCAGTGTGCTGCCAAGCCCGCGGTGACCGACCAAGAAATCGAAGCACCGATCATCGTTGTTGGCCCGCCACGCTCGGGAACCACGGTCATTCACCGCCTCCTGGCGCTCGACCCGGCGCATCGCGTTCCAGAGGGTTGGGAATTTCTGTTCCCGGCCAGCACCGAGAACAGCGCGTCCGAGGAGGCAGCAAAGACCGCCGCCGCCGAAGAGCTTGGATTCCCGCAGTCGGTAGCCGAAGGCCTGCGAACCATTCACACCTATTCGGCCACGATGCCCAAAGAGTGCCTGTCGGCCATGGCGTTCTCCTTCCGCACCGAAGAGTTCATCAGCCGCTATCGAGTACCGACCTACGCCGCTTGGCTCCAGGATGCCGACATGGCGCCGGCCTACGCGATGCACCGCCTGGTTCTGCAGACCCTCCAGTCGCGCGACCGGTTGGCCGGTCGACGTTGGGTGGTGAAATCACCGGTGCATCTGCAAGCGATCCCCGAACTCATAGCGACGTACCCAGACGCTCGACTGGTGGTGACCCATAGAGAACCAGCCGATGTCCTGGCGTCGGTTTCGAGCCTGTTGGCCAATCTACGATCGGCATTCGCCGACAACGTCGACGCAACCGAGATCGGTCGGTATCACCTTCGGCTCTGCGCAAACAGCCTGTCACTGCTGGCAGATCGACTCGACGCAAGCGGCCTTGATCCGGCTCGGGTGGTGCACGTGTACCACTCCGACATCATCAAGAATCCGGGCAGCGTGATCCGGCGGATATATGCCGACCTCGGCTTTCTTCCGTGTAAAGAACACGAGGTGATCAAGCGGGAAAAGCGAGACGACGGCCTTGGGGCGCATCAGTACACCGCCGCTGATTTCGGGTTCGTCGAAGACGAGTTACTCGATGAGTTCGCCGCGTACCGAGAGCGGTTCGCCGTATCTGACTAGCCGATATAGCGCGACGCCCACGCCGCGATGATCTCGCTTGCGAAGTCTGAATCGGCGGGTTTGGACAACATGTGGTCGGCACCATCGAGGGAGACGAACGATTTTGGATGTCGGGCTGCCTGGTAGATGGCGCCGGCATTGTTGATTCCGACCGTATTGTCGACCGGTGAGTGCATCACCAGTACTGGCCGAGCTAACCCTTCGATGAGCGCGGGGAGATTCTGGCCGCAAACGTCGGTGAGGAACTGCTTCTGCACCGCAAAGGGGCGACCCGCCAACCGAACCTCGGCACGGCCATCGGCTTCGATGCGCTCAAGATCTGCATCGTCAAGAAGGTGGAGCACATGGCCCGGATCCGACGGCGCACCGATGGTCACCGTGGCCCGAACATCGGGCAATTGCGCAGTGGCGGCCAACACGGCCGCTCCGCCGAGACTGTGGCCGATCAGCACTGCCGGCTTATCGAACCGCTCGGCCATCATGTTTGCCGCTGCCACCAGATCGCCGACATTCGACGAGAAGTTGGTGTTTTCGAACTCGCCTTCGCTCGACCCCAATCCGGTGAAATCGAAGCGAAGAACAGCGAAACCGCGCTCGGTGAGTCCTGCGCTGATTCGTGATGCGGCCTTGATGTCTTTGCCGCACGTGAAGCAGTGGGCAAAGAGGGCATAGGCGAGTGGGCTACCGTCGGCGGGCATGTCGAGGCGGGCAGCAAGTTCATCGCCTTGGGATCCGACAAAGGTGGTGCGGGTTACCGCGGAACTCATTGGTTGGCTTCCACGGCGCGAGCCAGCTTGGCAACGATGTCGGCAAGAGCAGCAGCAAGATCGGGGTTGGTCAGCTCGCCGGCCTCGACATCGAAATTGTCGTGAAAGCTTGGTACCGACAACGTGCCTTGCAGGTCGGCACCAAAGAACCCAGCCGGAGTGATGGCGGCTTCAAGAACGCCTTGGCCGCCCCGACTTCCGGGCGCCGTCGCAAGCATCAGGACCGGCTTGCCCTGGTACACCTGCATATCGATTCTCGATGCCCAGTCGTACACGTTCTTGAAGGCGGCCGAGTAGCTGCCGTTGTGCTCGGCGAAGGAGATGATGACCGCATCGGCGGCGCCAATGGTGTCGTAGAACCGTTGTGCCGGCTCGGGAATCCCGCCGTCATCCTGGCGGTCCTGGCTGAAGATGGGCATCTCGTAGTCGTTGAGATCGAGAACCTCAACGGTGCTGCCCTCGATGTTTGCCGCGGCCACGTTGGCAGCATGCACAGCGAGCTTGTGGTTTATCGAGGCGCTGCTGGTGGATGCGCCGAACGTAAGAATCGTTGTCATGGTTTGACCGTAGCGCCGATGTTCTGGCTATTCCCACCGGCTGGCAACGAAGCAGATTTCGTGATGATCACGCGAAACATGACAGCTACCTTTAGGTGATGAGCGCTCCGAATATTCTGTACGTGATGGCCGACCAATTGGCCCCGCATTTCACCGGGACCTACGGCCACCCGCTCGTCAAAACGCCAAACCTCGACGCCTTGGCCGAGCGGGGTGCACGCTTCGATGCGGCCTACTGTCACTCGCCCCTTTGCGCGCCGGCTCGATTCACGATGCTTGCCGGGCGCTCGGTGAGCGCTATCGGCGCATGGGACAACGCATCGGAGCTTCCGGCCTCGGTGCCGACGCTTGCGCACTACCTACGCCTTGTCGGCTACCGCACCACGTTGTCGGGAAAGATGCACTTCGTCGGGCCCGACCAACTTCACGGATTCGACGAGCGGCTCACCACCGACATTTATCCGGCCGATTTTGCCTGGACCCCAAACTGGGACGCCGCCGACGAGCGGATCGGGAAGTGGTACCACAACATGGAGGCCATCCATGAGGCTGGCGAAGCGGTCACCACCTATCAGATCGACTACGACGAAGAAGTTGGTTTTGCGGCGCGCCGTAAGCTTCACGACCTGGCTCGCGATGGAGACGACCGACCCTTCTTCCTCACCGCTAGCTTCATCCACCCCCACGACCCCTACGTTGCCCGGCCCGAGTGGTGGAACCTTTACGAGCACGACAACATCGATCTTCCCGAGCCGATTGCCGACGACCAGGTCGACCCGCACACGGCCCGAATTCGCACCGCTATCGAAGCCGACACCGTCGGCTACACCGACGAGCAGATGCGGGGTGCGCGGCACGGCTATTACGCCAACGTCAGCTACTTCGACGATTGGCTGGGCAAGCTGGTGGCCACTGTTGAAGAGGCCGGACTCGCCGACAACACCGTCATCATCGTCACCAGCGATCACGGCGACATGCTGGGCGACCGTGGTGCCTGGTTCAAGATGTCGTTCCATGAGCGTTCGGCGCGTGTTCCTTTTGTCATTGCCGGGCCAGGAGTTGGTCAGCGAGAGATACCCAATGTGTGCTCGCATCTCGACCTGCTACCGACGCTGCTCGACATCGCCACCGACGGCGGCCCATGGCCCGAGTTGGGCGTTGAACTTGAAGGCCGCAGCCTGTGGAACCTTGCATCGGGGGGTGCCGACGACGTGTCGGAAACCACCGGCGAGTACACCGCCGAGATGACTTCGCACCCCATGTTCATGATCCGCCGAGGCGACTACAAGTACATCCACTGCGACACCGATCCACCGATGTTGTTCGACGTAGCAAACGACCCACTCGAGCGCACCAACCTTGCTTCTGATTCGGCCTATACCGAGGTGGCCGCGGAGTTCGCCGCAGAGGTTGCCAAGCGTTGGGACAGCGACGCCATTCGCAAGCGGGTTCTTGCATCGCAGCACGCCCGCCAGGTGCTCTACCAGGCGATGTCCACCGGTCCGCTCACCTCATGGGATCACCTTCCCGAGAACGATGTGGCCAACGCTTATGTGCGAAACCATCAGGACTGGGCCGAAGCCGGACCCCGCATGAGGCTCGACCGGTAGTACCCGGTTACAACTTCATCTGCTGGACTTGGGCCGACAGACCGCCATCGATGATCCAGAGCTGCCCGGTGGCGTAGCGGGCTTCGTCCGACGCAAGCCAGTTCACCAGGTTGGCGATGTCGGTTGGCGTTCCGTACGTACCGAGGGGATGGACGTCGCGAACGGCCTGCTGCAACGTATCGATGTCGCCGGACTCTTGAAAGAAGCTCTGCAGCATGGGGGTGTCGACATAGCCGGGACAGACCGCGTTGACTCGGATTCCCTCGGGGCCATGGTCGCAGGCCATCGCTTTGGTCAATGCGTGCACCGCTCCTTTGGTGGCGCAGTAGGCGGCCAGTTGAGGGTCGGCGATGTATCCGTCGTAGCTGCCAAAGTTGACGACCGAGGCGCCAGCGGATTCACGCAGTAGCGGGAGCGCGTATTTGCTGGTGAGGAATGTGCCGGTCACATTGATGGCGAAGATCCGGTTCCATTGATCGAGCGTGGTGGTTTCGATCGTCTCTTCGATTTCGATGCCCGCAGCGTTGACGAGAATGTCGAGCCGGCCGTGCTCGGTCGTTACCCGGTCCATGGCAGCAATGACTTCGTCCTCCGACGTCACGTCGAGGCGCTGAAACGCGCCCGCCGTCGAGTCGCTGGACTCGAGGCTGCCGCCTTCGCTGAGATCGGCGGCGTAGACGATGGCGCCTTCGCGTTCGAACCGTTCGCATACGGCCCGTCCGACACCACCCCGACCGCCGGTAACCAACGCAACCTTGTTATGGAGCGCCCCGGTATCGCTCACGGTTGAAGCTCCTTGCGGTAGGACTCAAGCACCAAGCCATGAAAATGATGCAGAGCGTGTTCGGATAATCCGGATCCGGCGGGGTCGTGCACGATGCGACCTTGGGTGAATGCTGGTGTGCTCATTCCCCGTTGCACGCTCTCGACCAGAGCGATGTCCTCGGTTTGGAGAACGTCGTCGATGTAGGCGATCGACTCGAGCTCGGCCTGGTTCGGTTCGGCCGTTTCGAGAAAGAAGTCATAGGTCTCGCGTGTAACGCCCGGTGCGACCGGCACGATGTGCATGATGATGAAGTTGCCCCGGCCGGGATACCGCATGAGGCACGTATTGGGCCAGAGCCACCACACCGCATGGTCGGTAACGGTGGCGTCGGCGACCGAGTAGGCCGAGTTCTCGCTCTTGCCCGCTTCGGCCATATGGCTCGAGTAGATGCCGTGCGTGGTGACCTTGTAGGTGTCCATATCGACCAGCGACACGAAGTCCTTGTGCGCCACATGGCAGTGGTAGCACTCGAGGAAGTTGTCGACCACGTTCTTCCAGTTCGATGCGATGTCATAGGTGAGTCGGTGAGCGAAGGTGAGGTCCGAGACGTCGGGGGCCCACTGCGCGATCTCTTCGGCAAGGTCGCCCGCCTGTTCGTGCAGCGGCGCTGCCGAGAGGTCGAGATTGATGTACACGAACCCACCAAACTCAGCCACCTGTACCTGGTCGAGGCAGATGTCGGCAGTGTCGAAGTCGATCAGGTTGGCTGTGCGGCGAGCACCGGTGAGTTGGCCGGTGAGGTCGTAGGACCACGCGTGGTACGGACACACGATGTTCTTGGTGGTGCCGGTTCCGCTGAGCAGCGCATGCGCTCGATGCTTGCAGACGTTGTAGAACGCCCGGAGCGTGCCGTCGTTGTCGCGTACGACCGCAATTGGCATCCCGGCTACTTCGGTCGCGACGTATGAGCCCGGATCGCGGACCTTTTCGACGTGGCCAATCCACTGCCAGGTCTTCGCGAAGATGGCCTTCTGCTCGAGCTCGAACCACTCGGCCTCGGTGTAGGCAGCGGAGTGCAGCGACATGGTCGCGGCCGGGTTTTGGTGGTATCCCTCGGCGATCGCGTCAAAGTCCAGTTCCATCGGCCCGATAGTACCGCCCGCGCTTCGAGGGACTTGATCGAAGACGATGACGGCCGCCGGTCGTTACCGAGAACTGCTGAGTGCTGGCACACTGTTCGTGTGAGCCGTCCTCGATTTCACCTTGCCATACCGGTTACCGACTTGGCTGCGTGCCGGTCGTTCTATGGCGACGTCATGGGTTTCCCCGAAGGACGGTCGTCGGATGCCTGGGTCGACTTCGACATGTTTGGCCATCAGCTGGTGATCCACGAGGTCGAGTCGAGCACATCGGTCGCGGGCACGAACCCCGTCGATGGGGCCGAGGTTCCGGTGCCCCACTTCGGCGCGCTGCTGTCGGTCGATGATTGGAAGTCGCTTGCCGCCAAACTTCAGGCCGGCGGTGTCGAGTTTGTCATCGAACCCCAGATTCGGTTCGAGGGAGAGGTCGGCGAACAACACACCATGTTTTTCCGAGACCCCTCCGGTAACCCCCTCGAGTTCAAAGCCTTCGTCGACGACACCCAAGTCTTCGCCAAGTAAAGTGCGGTTCCAGGAAACTCAGCGGATAGGCGCTTGCGCACATTTTGACATCCGCTGAGTTTCAAGAAGCCGGCACATTGGGCGAAGCCCAATCCGCGCGGCTTCCAGACACCCTATTTCGGACGCCTGCGCAGTGGGATTTAGAGGTCTTCTAGTGGGGCCCAGGTTGCGTGGGTGCCGCTGGAGATTCGTTGGGGGAGACGGATCCGGGCGACGGGTTCGTCGGTGGGACGGGCAGCATCGAGGACGACACATTCGGACCAGTCGTTCACCATGT
>CALJDK010000128.1 GCA_938023735.1 uncultured Acidimicrobiales bacterium | reverse complement strand
TATTGGCCCAAAGACGCCAAGATCATTCAGGTCGATGCCGATCACACCATGTTGGGCTTGGTGAAGAAGGTGTCGGTTGGTATCCATGGTGATGCTGGCGCGGCGGCACGCGAGCTGCTTCGTCGTCTCGGCGATCAGGACAACATTGCCTGCCTCGCGAATCGTGATGAGCGGGCCGAAACTATCGCGGCGGAGAAGAAGGCGTGGGAAGATGAGCTTGATGCGTGGACCCATGAAACCGACGACTTCTCCATGGAGATGATCGCCGAAGCAAACGAAGAAGAAGGCGACTGGCTCCACCCCCGCCAGGTGCTGCGGGCTTTGGAGAATGCCATGCCCGAGCGGGTGATGGTGTCCACCGATATCGGCAACATCAACTCGGTCTCCAACAGCTACCTTCGCTTCGAAGAGCCACGGTCGTTCTTTGCTGCCATGTCGTGGGGTAACTGCGGCTACGCGCTTCCAACCATCATCGGTGCGAAGGCTGCAGCCCCCGACCGGCCGGCCGTGTCTTATGCCGGCGATGGCGCTTGGGCGATGTCGATGACCGAGGTCATGACCGCTGTCCGCCATAACATTCCGGTGACCGCAGTGGTGTTCCATAACCGGCAATGGGGTGCCGAGAAGAAGAACCAGGTCGATTTCTACGGCCGACGCTTCGTTGCTGGCGAGCTTGACGGCAACGAGAACTATGCCGATATCGCTACCGCCATGGGCGCCAAGGGTGTCCGAGTCGACAAGATCGACAACGTTGGCGCTGCGCTCACCGATGCCATCAACGCCCAGATGAACGACGGCGTCACCACCGTCATCGAAATCATGTGCACCAAAGAACTCGGCGACCCATTCCGCAAAGACGCACTCTCCACCCCCGTCCGCCACCTCGCCAAATACAAAGACTACGTCTAGGCAATGCAGCAATAGCGGTTTCGCGGAAGAGCGCTACTCGCCCGACTCGGCGGTATCGGTCATCGCTACTGCGGTATCGCTGCCTAGTTCGGCTTTGATGCCGGCCAACGCGTCAGCCTTTGGCGACGCCTCACCGAAGTACTCGGCGAGCTTGGCGTCGGCCTGGTCGCCGAACAGAATCTCGGCGGCTTCCTTGAGCCCTTCGCTGCCGCGGTAGTCGTCCTCATGGACAACGAGTTCGATCTTCGAGCGCCGACGCATGAAATCTTCGAGCCGAGTGATCATCTCGGTGTGCGCCGCAAGGTGCAGCTCGACCCGGATGTAGTCGGCGCTATCCATGATGTCTTCGCCCATCGACGGGTCCTCGCGGATCGCTTCGAGCATCGAGAATGCCCGTTGGCCGTAGCGCCGCCAGAGCCGATCAGAGAGGGGCTCGACACCGTCTTTGGACTGCAAATCGTCCAGGCCCATGAGCCGCGCTTCGCGGTAGAACTCCTCGCGCATTTCGGTTGGCGGCTCGCCGTACCATTCGCCGTCGTCCTCATCGAGCTTCACGCCCAACGCCTCGACCTCGGCTGCAACTTCTTCACCAACGTTGAGGCAGTCGGTGAGCTTGCCGCCAAAGATCGAAACGACACCGAGCACTGAGTCGCTCTCGATCTCGTGTTTGCGCGACAGCGAGGTCCAGTCGACGTCTTCTTTGTCGTCGCCGTCGTTGTCGACAACCAGCGGTCGCACCCCGCTCCGTTCGGCGATGATGTCGTCGATGGTGAGCGGGTTCTCAAGGTCGAGACGGGCGTTGATCTGCCCGAGCAGGAAGTTGCGATCGTCGTCGTTCACCTCGGTGTTCGGATCGTCGACCCGGTTGTCGGTGGTGCCGATAACCGACCGCTTCCCCATGGGGATCACGTAGAAGAGCCGCTGCGTATCGTCGAAGAAGGCAAGGACGCGTTCGTTCTTGGTGAGCTGGGGAACTACGAGATGGATGCCCTTTGAGTACACGATGCGGTGATCGGTTCGAAGGTTCCAAGACTGGTTCAATCCGTCGATGAAGGGACCGGCTGCATTGATGATGACATCGGCCGTTGCGCTGAAGGAGTGGCCGGTTTCTCGGTCGACCATGTTGGCCTTCCAGCGACCGTTTTCCTTTTCGGCCGAGGTGAGCTCGACGTAGTTGGCAGCGGTCGCCCCCGCCTTGATCGCCGAGCGTACGAAGCTGAATACAAAGCGAGCGTCGTTGTCTTTGAGGTACGCATCGGAGTACTCGATGCCACCGCGGACCGCCTCGGTGTTGATGATGGGCTCGACCTCTTCAATCTTCTTGGCGGTGAGGTGCCGAGGTGGTTTGGTGGCGAAGGACCCGATACCCCAGTAGGCCAAGGTACCGAGGCTGGCGAGCGCTGGCGCGAAGGGCGAGCTTTCGTCGAGGGCGGCCAAGAACCTGATCTCTTTGATGTTGGCCGGGTACGCCTCGATAAGCCGATTGCGCGACAAGCAGAGCTTCCGCACAAGTCCGAGCTCATAATTCTCGAGATACTTGAACCCGCCCCAGACCAGGTTTGATGATTCCTGGCTGGTGAAGCTCCCGAAGTCGCCCCGGTCGATTACGGCAACCGAGGCCCCGCGGCCGGCAAGTACCGCCGCCGACACTGCGCCATTGATGCCGGTGCCAACGATGAACACATCGAAGTGCCCGCCGTCGAGCTTCTCGATGTTCGTGGTCCGCAAACTCATAACAACAAATTCTACCAAGAACGAACATCGCCAGCGTGCTTGGACGGTGCCTGCGTCCTGGGATTTGTGGAATTCTCCTGGCTACCGAACGACGAACGGTCGGCGGCAGTTAGATGGCGAGTTCGCGGCGTCGCGACACCGCGGTGAGCCCGATGCCGAGGAGGATGAGCGCAACACCCACGCTGGCAATCATGTTGGTTTCGACACCGGTGACCGGCAGGGATTCCATCGCTGGACCCTCCTCGGGTGCGGGGGTGAGAACGATGAGCGCTGATTGTCCATCACCGAAAGTGCTGCCTTCGCCAAAGTCAACCACGACCGTGTTGTCGTCGGGCTGAGAAACACCGGGCACCAGGCTCTGCGTCTCATCGGCCGCGGCGATGATGCCAGCAAAGACCGGATCGTCGAATGCGAACGTGTACTGATCGGATTCGCCCGCGGCCAATACCCGCTCGAGTTCGTCAAAGTCTGGCGCCTCGTTCCAATCCAGCGCGATGGACTCTTCGCCGACATCGATGTTGAACGGCCCAAAGGGAGCGAACTCGACTCCAGTCGACGCCACCGACGATGCAGTGTCGCCGTCGGTGAGCTCGCCGCCGGCTTCGGCGAACGCGTTGGCCAAGCTGAATCCGCCAACGAGCGTTCCGGCAGTGAGCGGCTCACCAAGTTCGGCCTCAGGCTCAGGTTCGGGTGGCGCCTCGGTTGTCGTGGTGGTGGGAGCGACGGTGGTGGTGGGCGCTGCCGTGGTGGTTGTGGTGGGCGCCACCGTTGTTGTGGGAGCTGTGGTTGTCTCGGGTGGGCTGGATGTGGTGACCACTGGGGGGTCTTCGTCCTCGACGATGGCGGCGGCGTCTTCGCTGCCGGTGTCGTCGTCGTCATCGCCGCCACATTGGGAAAGGATGAGACCAAGAACCACCAACGCAGCGAGAAGACCAAGGAGCCACCAAAGCCAGCCGAGACCAGAGCCTTCGTCTTCGGTAACTGCGACCTTGGTTGCGGTTGTGGTCGCTCCGACCTTCTTGTCGTCGGCTTTGTCGGCGTAGGAATATGACTTCGAGTCTGCGCCCTTGGCGGATGAACTCATCGACGAAGTGCTCTTGGACGAAGAGGAAGAGGTCGCCTTCGACGAGGTGGCCGATGCCGAGGGGTCGGCGTCCTTCTTAGTCAATGCTTCCGCATCGACGTCGTCGCTCGACGAACCGCGCATCGCGGCACCGCCCGCCACAGCAGCGCCACCCAGAGCAGCGGCACCGGCAATTCGTCCGCCTTTGTCCGAACCCGGGTCGGCATCGGAAAGGTCGCTGGCATCCGCGTCAGCCGCCGCGGAATCTTCAAAGTGAATCCGACGCGGCTTTGCCTTGTCGTCGTCACCAGTGTCGTCGGTAGTGTCGTCGGCTGTCATGTCGCTGGCGCCGCGGTTGGGGTTGTCTTCACCCCGGGATCCGAAGAACGCAACGCCGCCGGCGGTCGCACCTGCGGTACCGAGTCCGAGTAGTGCAGATCCCCGGTCGGTGCGAGCGATCTCGTCGCGCTCGCTGAGAACGACCCGTTGCATCTCGGCGGCATCGGCGCCGTTGTCGGCGCGATGTCGGGCGAGGAAGCCCAGCAGCATGGGAGAGAGCTTTGGCAAGAGCGCGCCAACCGTGTTGGTGCTCACGCCCGACACGTCCGAGATCCCACTGGTCACACCCGATCGATCGTCACCGAAGAGGTCGGTGAGAAGCTGGTCGTTCTCGGTGTTGTCGCGCTCGAGGAAGTCTGATGCGCTACTCAGAACTTCGGGGTCGGCGTTGTCGAGCAACTGCGACAATTGCTCCTGCCCACCGTCGGCCTCGGCGATCTCGGCAAGCCGGCCAAGGATCACCGGGCTTGTGGCATCGAGCGCAGCGTCGACCTGGTCACCGCTGGCGCCAAAGAGCAGGCTCAGCTTTCGGATCAGCCCGCGATCGCGGAGGAGACGTTTAAAGGCGTACAGAAGATTCAACATGGAGCAACCTCGCAGAAGGACGCCGCGAAGCTACCCGAAAGGCATCGATGCTCGTCAAGAGGGGCTCAAAACATCACAGAAATCGTTTCTTGGCGTATGATATCTCACGCAAAGTGGCCGTCGAGAGACGTGGCTCTCGACGGCCATTAGTGCTCCGTGCAGTGAGGCACTGAAGCAATGAACCCTTTAGGTTCCTGTCCATTCCGGCGGACGCTTCTCTGCAAAGGCCCGGGGGCCTTCCTTCGCATCATTGCTCGTGAATACTGGCCCTTGGTATGAGCGCTGCTCTTGCCAGAACTCCTCCTCGGTAAGACCGGTGGTTGCCCGAATCAGCTGCTTTGATGCAGCCACGGCAAGAGGAGCATTCTTCGCTACTCGTTCGGCCAACTCCATCGCCACATCGACTGCGCTGCCCTTTGGTGCCACCCGAGCGATAAGCCCAAAGTCGAGGCCTTCCTCGGCGGTGATTGGATCGGCAGTAATGGCCATCTCCATGGCCTTGCTGTAACCGACACGGCTTGGCAGCCGCATCAACCCACCACCGGCGGCGAACAGGCCAACTCCAGCTTCGGGAATACCCAGCTTCACGCCCTCGGCGGCCACCAAAAGGTCACATGACAAGGCCAGCTCGAGGCCGCCGGCCAGGGCGAAACCTTCGATAGCTGCGATCAAGGGCTTCTGGGCGCCCTTCTGAATGAACTCGTCCATGCCCTCGGGCGGTTCACCTTTGGCAAAGGCCTTCAGATCCATTCCCGAACAGAACCCGCGGCCGGTACCGGTAAGCACACCAGCGGTAAGCCCATCGTCGCCATCGAGTTCTGCCACCGCGGCCAGCAAGCCTTGGGCCAGATCGCGATTGATGGCATTCATAGCATCGGGGCGGTTGAGGGTGATGAGCAGCACCCGGCCCCGCCGCTCGGTTAGGACGACATTCTCTGCTGTTTCGTTTGTTTCGTCGCTCATTTGGGTGGCATCCGAATTCCACCATCCACACGGATGGTTTCGCCGTTCATGTACGGGTTGGTGATGCACTCCATCACCATGAACGCCAGCTCTTCGCCCGAGCCGAGACGCTTGGGGAACAGCACCGACTGTCCGAGGTGTGCCTTGAATTGCTCGGACTGCTCGCCCGTACCGTAGATCGGCGTATCGATGAGCCCAGGTGCGATGGTGTTGACCCGAATACCAACAGCTGCGAGGTCGCGGGCGATCGGCAAGGTCATACCCACCACGCCACCCTTACTCGACGAGTAGGCCGCTTGGCCGATCTGACCATCGAACGCAGCTGCTGATGCCATGTTGACGACCGCACCGCGCGAACCGTCGGCGTCGACCGGCTCGGTCTTGGCCATATCCGAAGCGGCGAGACGCAACATGTTGAACGAACCAATCAGGTTGATCTCGATGACCTTCGTGTAGGTCGCCAGGTCGAACGGCTCGTTGTTGCGGTCGATGGTGCGACCGGCCATGCCGATACCGGCACTGTTGACGAGCGCACGCAATGGGCCCATCTCGGATGCGGCCGCAACCGCAGCTTTGCCATCTTCTTCGCTCGACACGTCGGTCTTGGCAAAGATGCCACCGATTTCCGATGCGACGGCGGCGCCGCGCTCTTCGTTCATGTCGGCGACGACGACTCGGGCACCAGCTTCGGCAAGCTGGCGGGCCGCCGCTTCGCCGATACCCGACGCTCCACCGGTAACAACCGCTGAAGCGCCTTCAAGGTTCATTCTTGGCATATCAATTTTCTCCAATAGTCAGTTCTAGGTAGTCGTTCGTAAAAAGGTTCTACAACATCAGTCGAGGCGTTCGACGATTGTTGCGTTGGCCATGCCGCCACCCTCGCACATCGCTTGCATGCCGTACTTTCCACCGGTGCGCTCAAGCTCGTTGACGAGCGTGGTCATGAGCTTTGCACCCGAGCAGCCGAGCGGATGGCCCAACGCAATAGCGCCGCCGTTCACGTTGACCCTGTCCATGTCGGCGCCCGACTCCTTCTGCCAGGCGAGCACCACCGAAGCGAATGCCTCGTTGATCTCGAAAAGGTCGATGTCGTCGATGCTCAGATCGCTCTTGGCGAAGATCTTCTCGGTAACCGGGATTGGCCCCTTGAGCATGGTGACCGGATCGGTGCCGGCAAGCGCAAAGGAGTGGAACCGGGCCCGAGGCTTCAGACCGAGCTCTTTCGCTTTTTCGGCGCTCATGATGAGCACTGCCGACGCACCGTCGGCGATCTGCGACGAGTTACCTGCGGTGATCTTGCCGTCTTCTTTGAAGGCGGGCTTGAGCTTGGCAAGCGACTCGGCGGTGGTGCCTGGACGAAGGCCTTCGTCGACGTTGTGGATTTCGGTCTTGCCGTCGACCTCGATCTCGACGGGGATAATCTCGTTTTCGAAACGACCCTCTTCGGTTGCCTGAATGGCCAACGCTTGGCTACGAGCGCCGTATTCGTCGAGGTCTTCCCGGGTGATGCCGTACTCGTCGGCGATCATGTCGGCGCCGATTCCCTGGGGCGGAAGTCCGGTCTCTTTGTAGCGGTCCTGCATGCCCTGCGGGAACGGGAAGTCCATGCCGCTGACGACCGACGAACCCATGGGCACCGAGCTCATCGACTCGACACCAGCGGCGATGACGACGTCGTACACGCCGGCCATAACGCCCTGGGCGGCAAAGTGAATCGCTTGCTGGCTACTTCCGCACTGGCGGTCGACCGTGGTGGATGGAACGCTCTCGGGCCATCCGGCCTCGAGCACGGCGTTGCGACCGACGTTGAGCGACTGGCCACCGACCTGCATGACGCAGCCCATGATGACGTCGTCGACGAGTGCCGGATCGAGCCCGTTGCGCTCTTCGAGTGCTTTCAGGGTCGCGGCGGCCAGCTCGACCGGGTGTTTTCCGCTGAGGCGGCCGTTTCGGCGGCCAGCGGCGGTTCGGACAACATCGACGATTACTGCATCTTGCATGGGTACTGCTCCTTATATTCGGTCTGGATATTCGGTCTGGATATTCGGTTCTGTTACGGGGTCTCGGGGCGGAGGTTTTGCTGGACCCGGAGAAGAAGGTTTGTGAGCTCTTGGCGCTCGCGCCGGGAAATACCTTTGCGGAGATCGGCCCGGAAGATCACATCGATCTCGTTGATCTTCTCGGCAACGGCTTTGCCATCGGCGGTGGTTTGCACCAACCAAACTCGACGGTCGTCGGGGTCGGGCAATCGCTCGAGGAGGCCGCGTTTTTCGAGCACATCGACAATATTGCCGGCAGCGGCTCGGCCTACTCCCAAACGGTCGGCCATTCGAGATTGTGACTCGGCGCCGAATTCAGCCACGTAGGCCAGCATCATCGCCTGCGAAAGATTGAGGTCGAGCTCGGCGAAACGCACGTTGTACTCGTGACGAATGAGATTGGCGGTATTCATCAGCGTGCTCTCGACTCGAAGCCACGGCGGCGAGTCGAGTTCGTGACTAGCACGTTTTGCCGATTGGTTACTCAAGCCACTCCCCTGCTGAATTGCGTCGACCGTCAAAAGAAACGCGTGCGGAAACTTCCCGCTTGTATGGCACTATACAATACGTCGCTATAACATTTAGCGCCATACGTTCGATTCCCGTTTCCGGCAACGTCCGGAAACCCCAACAGCACGAGGCCCGATGAGCAACACACCTTCGATTTCCGACGACGAACTCCGTGAGCGCACCCAGGCCCTCATCGATGATGTCGACCCGCATTCGGCCGACCAGTTCACGTTCCGCGGCGCACAATACGACGCCGGGTTGGCGATGGTGCACTTTCCTGAAGGTAAGGGCGGGCTTGGGCTCAGCCGATCGAAGCAAGCAGTTATCGACCAGGTGCTTCGCGACGCCAAGGTCCCCTACCACGATCTCATGATCAACCCCATCGGTATCGGCATGGGCGCTCCTGTGGTACTTAACCACGGAACTGAAGAGATGCACGAGAAGCATCTTCGCAAGATCTACACCGGCGAAGACATCTGGTGTCAAATGTTCTCCGAACCAACCCATGGCTCCGACGTGGCCGGCATTCCAAGCCGAGCAATCCGGGACGGTGACGAATGGGTCGTTAATGGTCAGAAGGTGTGGACCACGCTGGCCCATGTGTCGAGCTATGGAATGTTGCTCACTCGGACCAACCCCGACGCGCCGAAACACAACGGCCTGTCGTACTTCATTCTCGACATGAAAGCCCCCGGCGTCGAAGTGCGACCGCTGTATCAAATCACCGGCGAGGCCGAATTCAACGAAGTCTTCCTCACCGATGTTCGAATCAACGACGATCAACGACTCAGCGACGAGGGCGATGGCTGGCGAGTTGCCATCACCACCCTCATGAACGAACGCGTTGCGCTGGGCGGCGGTGGAAGCGGAAAGGGCGGCGGCCCCATCCGAAACCTCATCAATACCTGGATGAACAAGAAGGACGACCTCGATCCGGCCACCTACCAGGTAACCCGCGACAAGGTGACCCAACTCTGGAGCGAGGCCGAAGTACTCCGACTCACCAACCAGCGAGCAAAGGTGCTGGCCAAGAGCGGTCAAGCCGGACCCGGCGGTTCGGTCGGCAAGCTCATGTCGGCCGAGATCAACCAGCGAATCTTCGAACTGGCCCTCGACCTCGAAGGCCCCGAGGGCATGCTTCATGCATCGGGCTACCCGATGACCCGAAGCGGCGATTCCCACGCCCATAGCGAGATCAGCGGCCAGTTCCTGCGATCGCGGGCCAACACCATCGAGGGTGGCACCAGCGAGATCATGCGCAACATCCTTGGCGAACGGGTGCTGGGCCTTCCCGGCGACATCCGCGTCGACAAGGACGTCAACTGGAGCGACATTCCCAAGTAGGCGCTTATGCGAAGGCCGCAAAGGGCGTTCGTCGGGCAGAGATTTGGTTCTCAAGCTTGACGAAGAGTTCACCGATATTGGGGTATGGATTCATCGCCCCCCACGCGAACCCCCAAGCGAGACTCCACGCAAACAGTGCGCACCGTGCTTCTTGCCACCGTGCTGGCACTGGTGGTTTCTGCCTGTGCAAATACCGAGCCTCCCGCGCTCACTGCCCTCACCGGTGGCAGCGAACCCACCACCCAAGATTCGGCCGACGACGCTTCGGCGGATACCGCCGACGGTTCCGAGGCCTCCGAGAACGACGACTCCCTGGCCTTCCGCTTCGAGTTCGACCCCTCCCTCGAAGCCCTAAGAGCGATGACGAAAGAAGACGGCACGTGCGCGGTCTTCGACGCCTGGTTCGACGCGGCGTTCGCCGAGAGTCAACCTCTTGCCCCGGGCAGCGGCAACGATGTTGCCTTCATCGATGATCCGACCTTTGCCATCAGCACCATCGACGACGGCGCCTTCGGTGCCGGGTGGAACGAGTTGATTACCGAACAACATCTCGCAGCAAGCGAGGGTCGCGAAGCAAACATCTCCGCCGAGCAGATCACCGAACTCGATCGTCTTGCCACCGAGCAGTGCGGCTACCCGGTGATGACGGTTCTTGCGGTTACCGATCGCCAGGTCTGCGACACCGAGAACTGCCCGGCCGTCACCGACCCACGCCCCGCGCTTCGAACGTCGTAGGCGACTCTCAAAACGACCGTTCGTAACTGTTTTGGTTTGACGACTTGAGGCGGACTACCTGAAACCCGGCGATTTCGACCAGACTTCAGCAATGAAAATCGCTGAACTGTTTGATGTATCGGGCAAGGTTGCAATCGTCACCGGCGGGTCGCGAGGCATCGGTGAGATGATCGCCGAGGGCTTGGTGTCCAACGGGGTACGTGTGTACATCACCGCACGCAAGGCCGAAGCCTGCGACGCCACCGCCGCCCGTCTGTCCGAGATGGGCGAGTGCATCTCGATTCCGGCCGATCTGGCAACCGACGACGGACTCGAATCGTTTGTCGCCGAAATCACCGAGCGAGAAGAAAAGATCGACATCCTTGTCAACAACGCGGGTGCAGCATGGGGTGCGCCACTTGGGGAGTTCCCGGGCCACGGTTTCGACAAGGTACTCAACATCAACGTGAAGGCCCCGTTCATGCTCACCCAGGCGCTGCTGCCCCAACTCCGGGCCTCGGGTACCGCGGAAGATCCCGCCCGAGTCATCATGGTCGGCTCCATCGACGGCATCCGTGTGCCCACCGGCGACCAGTTCTCCTACGGCGCTTCGAAGGCTGGTATTCACATGATGGCCCGCCATATGGCGCACACCATCGTGAAGGACCACATCAACATCAACTCGATCGCCCCAGGCCCCTTTGAGTCGAAGATGATGGCGTTCATGCTCGATACGGCCGAAAAGCAGGACATGGTGGCCGCGTCGATGCCACTCGGCCGTATCGGACGACCCGAAGACGTCGCCGGCACCGTGATTTACCTTTCGAGCCGGGCCGGCTCGTACCTCACCGGCGCAGTGATTCCTGTCGATGGTGGGGCCAGCACCCACGGCTAACGGACCGGCAGGCGTCGATGTGGCGTGGCTACGATTCGTCCATGACTGAATTTGGGTCCGACGAACCGCAGCAGACGCCGGGCTTTGGCGAGCCCTATTCGGCGCCAAAGCCACCCTCGGCACCACCCCCTCCACCTCCGCCGGGGGCAACACAGATTCCACCGCCCCCGCCCGCCGTGGTGGGTTATGAGCCACCACCTGGTGGCGGGTACGCAACGGCGTACGCCGAGCCATCACAATCGGTCACGGTTTTTGTGCTCGGACTTCTCGGTTTGGTCGTGTGCCAGTTGCTGGCCCCGGTGGCTTGGTACCTCGGTAACCAGGAGCTTGCCGGAATCGGTTCGGGCAGGCGCTCGGCGGAGAATCAGGGGCTCGCGAAGGCCGGGCAGATTCTCGGCATCGTCGGCACCGTATTTGTAGGGGTGATCCTTGGCTTCGTGTTTCTCTTCCTAGTCATCGGCGTGGCGGCAGCGTGATCACGGCATTTAATTTCCCAACCAATTTCCTCACCAGCGGCCCAACGTTGTGCCCGGTTCGAATTTGCACCGGCCACGCGTGCCCCGGCTGTGGCATGACACGGGCCTTCGGATCCCTGCTTCAGGGTGACGTTGGCGAGGCGATGAAGTTTCACCCGCTGGCTATCGTCATCGCGTTGCAGTTGGTCGTGTTCTTGGCAGTGGCGGGCGCCTGCGCGCTGGGCTCGTCCGAGCATCGGCACCTCGCCAAGCGGAATCGCGACTACTGGATCTTGCGTATTGGTGTCGTCAACTTTGCTGCGTTCATCGCTGTGTGGGCGGTCCGATGGAGGCTGGGGCTCCTCGACGCCGTCGTCTGAGCCAGCGCGATATTGCCGAGCGAAGCCATCAGTCTTGTGTGGTCCTCCTCAACGGTGAAAAGGTAGGCCCCATGACCGTCGATCAGTCTTACGACATACTCCAACCCGAGTTCTATGTAGGCAACGCCGCGCACGATGCCTACACGTGGATGCGCGACAACGACCCTGTCCATTGGGACGCCACCAACGAGATCTGGGCCATCTCAAAATACGACGACGTGGTCGAAATCGAAAAAGACAAGAAGCTGTTCATCAGCTCGGGCGAAGTGTCGGGCTATCGACCCAAAACCAGTGCCGACAAATCGATCATCGGCCTCGACGACCCCGAGCACACCAAGCGCCGCATGCTGGTGGCTCGCCGCTTCACCCCCCGAGCCGTCGGCAACTGGGAAGACGAAATCCGCGACCATGTGAACGACCTGCTCGACGCCGCTGCTGCCAAAGCCGCCAACGGCGAGGCGGTCGAAGTCATCGAAGAGTTAGCCGCCCCGCTGCCAGCGATGATGATCGGCAAGCTGCTCGGCTATCCCCACGAGATGTGGCCAAAGCTCAAGGAGTGGTCGGAACGAACCATTCAACTCGGCGGCGGCCCGATGTATCACAACATCGACGGCATCGAAGCGGTTTTCGAGTTCACCGAAGCGTGCATGAACCTCTACGAAGACCACAAGGGTTGCCCCGTCGACACTCACGACGATGTGATGAACGTGTGGCTCAAGGCCGAAGCCGACGGGCTCGCTGGTTACGAGTTCGGACTCGACCAGATCATTTCTGACTGCCTACTTCTTCTCGACGGCGGCGCCGAAACCACGCGGACAGTTATCGGCCGGACGCTCTTGAACCTCATCGATAACCCCAATCAATGGGATGCGCTTCGCTCGGGCGCCGACATGGAGGTGGCCACCGAAGAATTCATTCGGTACGTCACCCCCATCCACAACATGTGCCGCACTGCGTCGGCCGACACCGAGCTTCGAGGAAAAACCATCAAGGCTGGCGAGCAGGTGGCACTGCTGTATGGCTCGGCCAACCGCGACGGTGACATCTTCGACAACCCGTTCGCGTTCGACGTGACTCGCGAGAACAACCCGCACATTGCGTTCGGATTCGGGACCCACTTCTGTCTTGGTGCGTCCTTGGCTCGCCTCGAGATCAAGATCTTCTTTGAGGAGTTCGTGAAGCGGTTCTCGTCGCTGTCGCTCAGCTCCGCTGGGCCGATCGTCGATATGCCCAATGCGTTTGTGCATGGCCTCGAGTCGGCCTACATCGACGTCGTTGCCGCCTCATGACAGGCAAGGCAATCCGGATCGTTGACAAGAAACCCGAGCTGGTCACCCTCGACCGGGTTGCCGACGTCGCCGAAGGTCATGTGCGCGTCGAAGTTGTGTCGTCGTCGATCTGCGGATCCGATCTGCACATGATCGAGATGGGCATCGTCGAGGGTCTGATTCTTGGACACGAGTTCGCCGGACGCACTCCAAACGGCACGGCGGTCGCTATCGAACCTCTGCAACACTGCGGCGCCTGTGTGATGTGCGAAGACGGACTGCGCGGCCTGTGTCCCGATCATGCCCTGTTAGGTATTCGCCTCGACGGGGGCATGGCCACCGAAGTCGTGGTTCCAAGCTCGATGCTGGTCGAGGTGCCCCGTGGGGTCGACCTCAAGAACGCCTCGCTGGTCGAGCCCTTGGCCGTCGCGACTCATGCGGTGCGTCGGGCCGATCTTGCATCCGGCGAACGTGTGGCGGTCATCGGCGCCGGGCCGATTGGTTTAGCGTGCACCGCAGTGCTGGCGGCGGTGGGTTTCGACAGTGATTCGTCGGCCCGACACCCGCACCAACAAGACGCAGCGGCGCGCCTCGGGGCCTCACTTGACGTTTCCGATGGTTACGACGTGGTGATCGATGCTGTTGGGTCGAGCAAGTCGGTCCGTCAAGCGATACGGATCCTCCGCCCCCGGGGTCGCCTGATCATGGTGGCCGCCTTCTGGGAGCCCGTATCGATCGACATGGGCATTCTGATGAAAGAAGTCGATTTCTTCTCAGCCATGGGCTACGGCGGCATCGCCCCCGATCGCGACTTCGACATGGCGGCGCGCATCCTGGGCGAGAACCCGACGATTGCCGACGCACTCGTCACCCACCGGTTCCCGCTCGACGGCGCAACCGAGGCGTTCGCTACTGCGGCCGACCGGGCCGCCGGCGCCATCAAAGTCGTCTTCGACGTGTCGAACTAGTCGGCGAACTACCAGCCACCCTCAAGCCCGTAAGGCTTGTAAGGACCAAGCATCACTTGTTCGAGCACACCGATACCCACTCGGTCGCCCATCGTGACCTTCATCAGGTGTTGCACATGCTGATTCTCGAAGGTGGTCTCGTCGACATCGGCCAGACTCCAGCTTTCGCTCGCCATCGCGAGATCTCCCTTCCACATTCCATGGCCCCATTCGGGATGTGAGTAGCCAATTCCTTTCATACGGAACGTGAAGATCTTTTCGAACTCGATCTCGTGCCGAGTTCCGTCTTCGATGCTGGTCATCGCCACGGTGGTGCCGCTGGCAATCATTCGGCTGCCGTCTTCAAACAGCAGCTCGTGTTCGTTATTGCGCATTGGCTCGACGTTTGGGTCTTCGATGCCAGGAATTTCAGCTGGCGTGTCGTAGGTAGGCAGGATTGCCCCGACCTGAAACATCGGCCGGCCGAGATAGTCATCAAAGAGCTGATAATGCGTGCAGATGTCATCGAAGTGCAGCGGCGCCCAGAGGAAAAACAACCCGCCGCCACGACCCGGTGCTGCGGGCGCCACACGCTTGTCACCTCCGGCGAGAGGGCGTACACCCCACGAGCGATCCTTGGTTGCCCAAGTGTCGGCCGAGTCTATGTCGAGCCGTTTTCCGTCGTACTCGATCCAGCCGGTCCATCGGCCGAACTGGGTAAACCGAGTCGTGTCCATGACCCGCTTGATGCCTCTGCCAAAGTGATGACGAGGTTCTTCGATCGTGCCAGTGCGCCCCTCGAACAACAGGTCACATGCCATATCGGTGTCGTTAACCGCGTCATCGGCCGACACGGTGATGCGCAGGCTCTTCATTGGTTCGATGATGTCGACGTTGAACGGCCCGACGGTGAGCTCGCGCTGTGGATTGGCTCGCGCCGATGCGTGGAACGCGTATTGCTTGCCGTCGATCACCAAGCTCACGCCGCAGTCCTGTATGCCCAAGTGCGGGTAGACCGCCGTGCCGACGCCCAGGTAGTACTGGCCGTCGCGGTGGTAGCCGTTAAACCAGTAACGCTCGTAAAAGTCGTCATCGCCGCTGGCCGGCATCAGCACCGGATCCGGGGTTTGGTGAATCGGATAGTCGTCGAAGGCACTGAGCATGTCCCGACCCTATGCGAGCAACTCTCACTCGACGAAAACCAGTGTTACCGTCGGCCCATGAGCGAAAATCAAGGCTGGACATTTACGAATCAGGACGATGTGGAGTGGCAGCCCCTCGGGCCCGGCATCGCCATGAAGTCACTGGGTATCGCCGGTGGAAAGATTATGGCGATGTTCAAATTCGATGAGGGATACGAGGGAGGGGTGCATGAGCATCCCACCGAGCCCGAGTTCACCTACATCCTTGAAGGTTCGATGGTTTCGAATGGCGTGTTGATGGAGGCTGGACATTCGTACGCCGCCGAGCCGGGCACTACCCATAGCGAGTTCCGCACCGATACGGGCGGCACCGTGCTGTCGGTGTTCCCAGTGCCCGAAGGAATGGGTGGCTGATCAACCCGCCCGAGCAATAACCCGAACCAGTACCGGATTTGGGGGCTGTGCCCCGCGCTGGCGGTACGAGTTCGGGTTAGTTGGCGATGTTGCTGTGAATGGCGTCGGCGTAGATCTGGCTGAGTTGGGCCGTGACTGGGCCGGGCTGGCCGGTTCCGATGGTGCGACCGTCGACCGAGAGTACCGGCGTTAGAGCGCCGAAGGTTCCGGTAACGAACGACTCTTCGGCGGCATACACATCGGTGAGCGAGAAGTTCTTCTCGCGGGTGGGCATGCCGGCTGCCTTGGCGAGTTCGACCACCAGGCCTCGGGTGATGCCGTTGAGGCAGTACTCGCCGGTCGAGGTCCAAACCTCGCTGCCGCGGTCACCTTCACTCCCCTTCACCACGATGAAGAAGTTGGTGGCGTTGCAGGTGGAGACGAAGCCGTTTGGGTCGAGCATGAGCGCTTCGTCGGCGCCCGCCTCGATGGCCTGCACCAATGCGACGACCTCGTGGAGCTTGCTGTGGCAGTTCCACTTCTGGTCGATGGTGTCGGGCGACATCCGCCGCACGGTGGACGTGAACAGATTGATGCCCTCGTTGGCCACCGACGGGTCGGCCTTCTTGTGCTCGGCGATGACCACGATGGTGGCGTCGCCCACGATAAGGCGAGGATCCTGCGACGGGGTCTTCTTGGTTCCCCGCGACACCATGAGCCGAACGTGGGCGTCGGTGGTCATGTCATTGACCCGGGCCGTCTCGTACAGAATCTCTGCGAGTTCGTCGCGGGTCTTCCCGATATCGAGGTGCACACCTTTGGCCGAGGCGAACAACCGGTCGAGATGACGGTCGAGAAACGCATAGGTGCCATCGTGAAGACGGAGCCCCTCCCACACGCCATCGCCCACTAGGAATGCCGAGTCAAAGACCGACACCGAGGCGACATCGCGCGGAACAAAGGCTCCGTTCACATAGATAAGGACCGACGCATTGCGGTCGTCGGGCACCGCTACATGGGTGCCCTTGGTGTACTGATCAGCCAAGAACTAGCCGATGCTGTTTTGTGGCTTCAGGAGTCCCTTGTCCATGCCGATCTTGATGCCGGCAGCGGCGAGAATGACGGTGATGACGAAGGTAATCGGGAGCCAGAACCACGAGAACACGAAGAATCCAATGAGTGAGGCAATTACGCCAACGGCGATGGTCTGTGCCAGACCGATGTCCTGCGCTCCGGGAAGCACAGCGCGAGCTGCGTATCCGACGATTGCGCCAACAATGATGTTTCCGATTAGTCCCAGAATAAAGCCCATGGGGGTTCCCCTTTTTGTTGTGCCAACGGGCGGACGGGTTCGAGCCACTCGGTTGGCGAGTTGATGAGATGTAGGAGCACGAAGCCCCGCCAAATACGACCGTAGTTCTATCCCACATGTGGAATTTCGGGCTAGTCGCAGCCGAACAGCCGGTTCAAATTTAGTGAGCGGGAACCCCTGTCGGTAGGTTCTTCGGCGACCGACAGATAGGGGACCTCATGGTCGAATCCACCAGCGATGGCGTGCTTCGAGCGCCGCTGACGCTCGAATATCCGTTCACCCGAACGACCGGACCCGTTGTGGGCGGGTTTCTCACGGGCCTTCGAGAAGGCATGGTGCTCGGCGCAAAGCGGGCCGACGGCACGGTCCTGTGCCCGCCGCTTGAGTACGACCCCATCAGTTCCGACCCCTTGACTGAACTGGTAGAGGTTGGCCAGTCGGGCACCGTCACTACCTGGACCTGGAACGGCGAACCTCGGGCCCAGCAACCGTTCGATCAGCCATTCGCCTGGGCGATGATCACACTCGATGGCGCCGACACCCCCATGCTTCACGGCGTGTTTGTCGATGGTCCCGAGGCCATGAGCACCGGCATGCGGGTAAGCCTGCAGTGGAAAGAAGAACGAGAAGGCCATATCGCCGACATTGCAGGCTTCGTGCCAGAGGAGGCGTCCTAGTTATGGGATACAACCAAGACCCCAATGTGCAACCCGCTGCTCTTTCGGGCGAAGTCACCATGCCGGCAGCGTTGGCCGAGGTCGAGCCCGTGCAGTCGGTGCGCACCCCAGCAGCCATCGAGTACATCGCCACCCCCGGTGCGTCGCTGTCGGCGTACCTGCGGGCCATGAAGGACAAGAAGATTCTGGGCGACAAGTGCCCGGTCACCGGTCAGGTGTTCGTGCCACCGCGGGGCGTTTCGCCCGTGTCGGGCCAGCGCACCACCGAGATGGTCGAGGTTGCCGACGCCGGTTATGTCGAGTCGTTCAATATCACCCGCCTGCCCATCAAGAGCCGCCCCGATCTCAACCCGCCATACGTGTCGGCCTGGGTTGTACCCGATGGCGCCAACGTTGGATCGATCTCGCTCGTGGCCGGCATCGAACCCGAAGACGTTCGTATCGGCCTCCGAGTCCGAGCGGTCTGGAAACCCGACGACGAGCTCGAAGAGTCAGCGGCCAACATCTTGCATTGGGAGCCAACGGGCGAACCCGATGTCGTTCTCGATGATCTCCGCGTCATCGGCAAGCCAGGAGACGCCCAATGAGAGACATCGCTGTCGTTGCCTCGATGCAGCGCCAAGAGAAATCGATCGATAACGAGTCCGAAGTCGAATACATGGTGCCTCTCATGCATGGCGTGAAGGAAAGCATCGGCATCACCCAAGCCGACGTTGGTTTCACGTGTTCGGGGTCGTCCGACTTCATCGCCGGCCAAGCATTCTCGTTCGTGATGACCGTCGACGGCGCCAACCCGGTGCCGCCGATCAGCGAAAGCCACGTCGAGATGGACGGCGCCTGGGCGCTGTATGAGGCATGGGTGAAGATGCAGATGGGCGAGATCGACATCGCCCTCATCTACGGCTACTCCAAGTCGTCGGGCGGTTCGCTGCGCGACGTACTGGCAACCCAAATGGACCCGTACTACGTGGCACCGCTCTGGCCCGACGCATTCGCGATCGAAGCGCTGGCCGCTCGTCAGCTGATCGAGTCGGGCAAGACCAGCATGGAGCACTTGGCCGAATTGGCGAGCCGCGCTCGCGACCATGCGGCTTCGAACCCCAACGCCGTGCGTACCAAGGCAAAGTCGGTGGCCGACATCATGGCCGAGGCTCCGCTCATGGATCCGCTGAGACCGTCGGATATTCCGGCTTCAGCCGACGGCGGCTGTGCGCTCATCCTCGCCGCCGGCGACCGGGCGAGAGAGCTGTGCGAACGCCCAGCGTGGATCCGAGGAATCGATCATCGAACCGATGCTCATACCCTTGGTGTGCGCGACCTCACCACCTCGATGTCAGCTCGTATCGCTGGCGAGCAGGCTGGCGTCAGCGACGACAAGGTGGACTTCGCCGAGCTGTACGCCCCGTTCACCACCTCAGAGTTGGTGCTTACCGAGGCGCTCGGCTTGGGTGACGACACCATCATCAACCCATCCGGCGGCGCACTTAGCGCTCACACGATGATGGCATCCGGCCTCATCCGAATCGCCGAAGCTGCGCAACGGATCACCAACGGCGACGGCGACCGAGCGGTCGCAACCGCGGGCTCCGGCCCCAACCTGCAACAGAATCTCGTGTGCGTACTGGAGGGCGAATAAATCATGTCCGGAAGCAAACAACGCGCTGCCGTCATCGGCGTCGGCCAAACCAAATACGCCTCGACCCGCGGCGACGTTTCGCTGGCTGGCCTTGTTCGCGAGGCCGCCTACCGGGCCCTCGAGATGGCCGGCAAGCAGTGGTCCGACATCGATGCGGTGGTCATCGGAAAGGCCCCCGACTTCTTCGAAGGCATCATGATGCCCGAGATCTACCTGGCCGAAGCGCTGGGTTGTGTCGGCAAACCAATCCTGCGGGTCCATACCGCCGGTTCGGTTGGTGGCTCAACCGCGGTGGTCGCCACGTCGCTGGTGCAAGCGGGCATCCACGGCACCGTGCTCACGCTCGGCTTCGAGAAGCAGTCCGAGTCGAACGCAATGTGGGCATTGTCGTTACCGTCGCCGTTCACCACGTCGATCAACGCCGGCGCGGGCGGCTACTTCTCCCCCATCATCCGCCGATACATGGAGTACTCGGGTGCGCCTGAGCTCATCGGGTGCATGGTGGCGCTCAAGGATCGCCAGCATGCGCTCAACAACCCGTACGCCCACGTGCAGGATCACGAGCTCACCTTCGACAAGGTGGTCGAGTCGCCCATGTTGTGGGATCCAATTCGGTACAGCGAAACCTGCCCGTCGTCCGACGGCGCCTGCGCCATGGTGCTCACCGACGAAACCGGCGCCGAAGCTCACGACGGTGCGGTTGCCTGGATCCACGGAACCGCCATGCGGTCCGAGGCCAACAACTACGGCGGCCGCAATGTCGTGTCGCCGAAAGCCAGCGAAGACTGCGCCGCCGATGTGTTCGCTCAAGCCGGCATCACCAACCCTCGGGAGCAGATCGACGCCGTCGAGATGTACGTGCCGTTCAGTTGGTACGAACCAATGTGGCTCGAAAGCCTGGGCTTTGCCGAAAAGGGCGAAGGCTGGCGCATGGTCGAGTCGGGGGCAACCAAACACGAAGGTGGCGACTTGCCGGTGAACTGTTCGGGTGGCGTGTTGTCGACCAACCCCATCGGTGCATCGGGGATGATCCGTTTCGCCGAAGCCGCACTTCAGGTAATGGGCGAAGCAGGAGCGCACCAGGTCGACGGGGCCAAGACCGCGTTTGGGCACGCGTACGGTGGTGGCGCCCAGTACTACGCAATGTGGGTCGTAGGCGCCGAGAAGCCCTAAATCCCCGGAAAACCCCAGGTCGCTGGAAGTTGCGACGACCCTCCGGTTTGGCGATAGAGCGGCTCTCACGAGCCGCTCTTCTTTGCCGATGATGAACAGTGACCACCAACCTCGAGCCAAGCGCTCAATTGCAAGACCAGTCCGACGTAGACACACCGTCGGCAGGGCTGGGAGTGGTGGCGCTGTTCACCCTCACCAGCTTTGTTGCATCGACGCTCATCTTTAGTGTGCAACCGCTGGTCGGCCGACTTCTCCTTCCGCTGGCCGGAGGCTCGGCCGGATTGTGGAGCACGGCAATGGTGTTCTTCCAGGGGGTGCTGCTCGCTGGCTACTTGCTGGCCCACCTTCTCTCGACCCGAATCGGAGGACGACGCCACCTCGCGGTGCAACTTGGTCTTTTGACCCTTCCCTTGCTGGTTCTGCCGTTGTCGGTGCCCGAGGGTTGGGATCTCACATCCGGCAACCCCGCATTTATGGCGCTCGTCGTTCTGGCATTGATGGTTGGCTTGCCGTTTCTGGCCTTGTCGACCGCGAGCCCGACGCTTCAGAAATGGTTCTCACAAACGGGACACCGGGACTCCGATGATCCGTACTTCTTGTACGCGGCGGGCAACGTTGGTTCGATCGTTGCTCTGCTCGGCTATCCGCTCGTTATCGAGCCGTTCATCGGGCTCGATACCCAGACCCGGCTCTTCGCAGCCCTCTATCTGAGCCTCATCGCTCTCTTTGTTCTTTGCGCCGTCGTCGTCCGCAATGCTCTTTCAACCAATGCTCTTTCAACCAATGCTCTTTCACCCAATGCTCTTTCAACCAATGCTCTTCCAAAGAATGCTCTTCCAACCAATGCTCTCTCGAGGAAAGAAGCGGACGAACTCGAAGAACTCCTCACCGCGGCTGCACCGATTTCGTGGGCCCAGCGTGGCCGTTGGGTCGGCCTGGCCGCGCTACCTTCAGCGCTCCTGCTCGGTGTCACCCGCTACCTGGCGACCGACGTAGCGTCGTTTCCCCTGCTGTGGGTTGTGCCGCTCGTGCTCTACCTCCTGACGTTTGTGATTGCGTTTGGTCGGCCATCGCCAAAACTCATCGGCGGCTCCAGTTCGGCCATGCGAATCCTCGGAATCGGCATCGTGCTCACCTTCGTGGGCCAACTCCTCATCACCCAACTCGCCATCCATCTCACCTGGTTCTTTGCCGCCACGCTTTATTGCCACCTTCGCCTCGCCGAGGATCGACCGCCGGTGGCTCGCCTTACCGAGTTCTACTCGTGGGTCTCGACGGGTGGAGTTGTCGGTGGCGCAACAGTGGCGTTGCTCGCGCCGATCGTGTTTGACCGGGTCTGGGAGTATCCGCTCGCCATCGTCGCAGTGATAGCCCTCAGCATCGGCACCTCCAAGTCGTGGGGCCATCCGATCGTTTGGGTGATGATTGTTGGACTCATCGCTACCGGGTACTGGCTTCAGACCGGCACCGGGGTCTCCGAGACCGGCACGCAGTTGGCCGCTCTGGTCTACGGCGGAGCCGGAATCATCGCCTTCGCGAAGCTCGAACGAAGCCAGGCGTTCGCCGGGGCCATCGCTATTCTTCTCGCCACGATCGTGTTTGGTCAGTCCGGGCAGGCGATCTTCCGCGACCGGTCGTTCTTTGGCACCTACGCGGTGCAAGAGGACGGCAACGGCGACCGGGCGCTGTTTATGGGAACGACGATTCACGGACACCAGTTGGCAGACCGCCCGAATCAGCCGACCAGCTATTACCACCAGGCGGGTCCCCTCGGAGGTGTCCTGAACGCCGGATCTTTGGCCCCCCAGGACGTTGCGGTCATTGGCCTCGGTGCGGGTGAGCTTGTTTCCTATGGTTCGGCGGATGATCGGTACGCCTTCATCGAGATCGACCCCACGGTGGTGGAGATCGCCGAGGATCCCGAGTTGTTCACGTACTTGAGCACCGCCGAGGCTCAGGTGGAGACCATTGTTGGCGACGGCCGAATCGAGCTCGCCAAGCTCCCCGGTACGTTCGATGTGGTCGTGGTCGACGCCTTCAGTTCAAACTCGATTCCACTGCACCTCATGACCGTCGAGGCAGTGGCCGGGTACCTCGAGAAGACCCCTGATGGCGTTGTGGCGATGCACATCAGCAACCGACACTTCGACCTCGAACCCGTGCTGGCCGGAATCGCCGGCGAGCTCGGAGTACGTGGATATATCAACGAGTACTTCCCGTCGACCGAACAACTCGACGACGGAGCGCTGTCGTCGGTGTGGGTTCTACTTGATCCCTCCGATTCGTTTGGTGCCCGCCCGGGGTGGGAGCCATTGGGCCAAAGCGACGTGCTGTGGACCGACGATTATGCCAACTTGCTCGGTGTCCTGAAGTAGTCGCCTATTAGTAGTCGACGCCGGTTAGCTCTAGTGATTGTTCCCACAGGGCTGCGGCGCCTTCGGCGTCGACCGCCCATGGGGCATAACCGGCTCTGGGGTCGTAGGCCTCGGCTGCCGGAGGCACGACGTGGCAGTCGGCAAGATAGGCACCACCGTGCCCGACCAGCTCATCAGATGATGCGGCCCACACCGACGTTGCGGCTCCTTGCGGGATCGACTTGAAGATCATCGGGCCACCGTTGTCCTCGGCCTTTTCTTGCATGGCGACCATGTCGTCCTGAGTAAGGTGCCGGCCGAGGTCGGTCACGATGGCACCAGGGTGAAGCGACGCAGTGAGAAGATTGGGGTAGCGCCGTTGCAGTTCTGAGGCGAACCAAATGTTGGCAGTCTTTGACTGCGAGTACGCCTCGAACTTGTCGTATTCGCGGTTGTGCCAGTTGAGGTCTTCAAGGTCGACGCTTCCTCGGAGGTGCGCAGCCGAGCTCACCGAGATGAGTCGGGCATCGTCGGCCAGCGCCTCGCGGATCTGGGCCGACAACGCGAAATGTCCAAGATGGTTGGTGCCGGTCTGCATCTCGAAACCATCGGCCGTGCGCCCGAGCGGACACATCATGACGCCAGCATTGTTGATCTGCACATCGATGCCCTCGCCGTCGAGAATGGACTTCGCTCCCTGCGCAACGCTGTCGAGCGACGCAAGGTCGAGCATGACCGGCCGAACCGACGCCTCGGGCACCTGTTCGGCCAGCGTCGCAACCGCGGCATCAAGCTTGGCTTGGTCACGACCGGTAATGGTGAGCGAAGCTCCGACCGAACCGAGCGCTCGAGCAGTCTCCAAGCCCAGACCTCCGGTGCCGCCGGTGACGAGCACATGTTTGCCGTCCATCCGAACCCCATCGAGAACATCGGTGGTGGTGGCCTCGGCGCCTCTTCCCTCGGCGAACTTCATGATGCTGATCCTCTCGTAGTCGAACTTGCACCCATCCTTGCCTGCCAATCAGCTCGGGTCACATTCAGTAACAATCCGGCGCTTAGCTCATGTTGAT
>CALJDK010000127.1 GCA_938023735.1 uncultured Acidimicrobiales bacterium | reverse complement strand
GCTGGCGGGGCAGGCGACGACGTGATGTGGGGCAACCTCGACAACGATGTGCTCAACGGCGACGCTGGCGATGATCTCATCGGTGGGGGCCCGGGCGACGACATCCTCGGCGGCGGACCGGGCAGCGACACCCTCTGGGGCGGTGACGATACCGACCTGTGCGACGGCGGTGGCGACGACGACCCGGCTGCGTATCTCTGCGAGTCGATTATCTCGATCCCCTAGCAGGAGCCGTCGACCGGTAGTGTCGGGTGATGGCAACACCCACTGGTTACACGTGTTTCGACGTCACTGAATCCGACAATATTGCGCACGTCGTGATGAACCGTCCCGACGACTTCAACTCGATGACCGTCGAGTTCTGGAGCGAGCTTCCGGCCATCATCAACGACATTTCTGACCGAGGGGCCGCCCGAGCAATTGTGCTTTCGTCCACCGGGAAACACTTCTGCGCCGGCATGGATCTTGGCGTGTTCACCAGCCCCAACGCCTTGAACGCTGACAACGACGTCGAGGTCGGCAGGGCTCGGTCCCAACTACGCCTCACCGTGCTGCGGCTTCAAGAGAGCTTCACCGCACTCGAGAAGGCCCGAATGCCCGTGCTGGCTGCCATTCAGGGCGGCTGTATCGGTGGCGGGATCGACATGGTCACCGCTGCCGATATGCGGTACGCCACCACCGATGCGTACTTCACGATTCAAGAGATCAACATCGGCATGACCGCCGACGTCGGCACCCTGCAGCGACTACCCAAGCTCATCCCCGAAGGCTTGGCTCGCGAATTCGCCTACACCGGCGAGAAACTCCCGGCGCAACGGGCCTACGAACTCGGTCTGGTCAACCGGCTCTACGACGACCACGAGTCGATGGTCGAAGGTGTATTGGCCATCGCCGCCACCATCGCCAAGAAGTCGCCGCTGGCCGTGATGGGGAGTAAGCGAATGATCAACTTTGGCCGCGACCACACGGTGCAGGATGGCCTCGAGTACATCGCAACGTGGCAGACCGGCATGTTCCAGCCCGACGACATGCTCGAGAGCTTCACGGCGATGGGAGAAAAGCGCGACCCGAAGTTCCAGGATCTTCCCGAAGTCCGCAACGAACTGTAGGAAAGCGGCCACCGTGACCACCCAAACGCCCCTGCCCAGAGGTTTTCGAGCCCACGCCGGGTCGATCGGTATCAAAGACGACACCGCCGATTTCACCGTCATCGCCAGCGACACCCCGGCCACGGCTGTCGGGATGTACACCAAAAGTCGGTTTGCCGGTTGCAGCGTGCGGATCAGCCGTGAAGCCACGGCCGACAACCAGCTCCGAGCAATTGCGGTGGTATCGAAGAACTCCAACGTGGCCACGGGCCCCGAGGGCGAAGCCAACGCTCGCGAGCTTGTGGCATCGGTTGCTCAATCGCTGGGGGTAAACGAGGCCGACGTGGCCATTGCGTCCACCGGCGTTATTGGTCGGCAGTACCCAATGGAGAGGGTGCGGTCGTACCTGGCGACCCTTGAGGAACACGCCGCATCGTCGGTCGAAGACGCCTTTGGTGTCACCGATGCCGGCCCGGTGGCCGAGGCCATCATGACCACCGATACGCACGCCAAGATCGCGTCGGCAAGTATCGCGTCAGCAGGCACTGGTTCAGCAAGCACTGCTTCCGCAAGGATCGTGGGTGTCGCCAAGGGTGTGGGCATGATCGAGCCCGATATGGCCACGATGCTCACTTTCATTTTCACCGACGCCGAGATTGCGTCCGATGCGCTCGACCCCATCGTCCGTCGGGTTATCGATCGCACGTTCAACGCCGTGTCGGTTGATACCGACACATCAACCAGCGACACTGCCATCGTGATGGCTAACGGTTCGGCGGGCGCGGTCGATCTGGCCGAGTTCGAGACCGCGCTGTTCGACGTTGCGTTGTCGCTCACCAAGATGATCGCCTCCGATGGCGAAGGGGCCGAGACCCTCATCGAGGTTCGGGTCGATTCGGCACGCGATGTCGACCAGGCTCGCCGGGTGGCCAAGGCAATCGTCAACTCGCCGCTGGTAAAGACCGCGGTGCACGGCGCTGATCCCAACTGGGGTCGGGTGGCCATGGCTATCGGCAAGTGCAGCGATGATCTCGATATCGACCAGGAGGCGGTGACGATTCGTTTCGGCGACACCGAGGTCTACCCAACGCTGCTACCCGACACCGAGCTCGAAACGCTCAGCGCTTACCTCGCCAACGACGAGGTGCTGATTCATGTGAGCCTTGGTATCGATGGCAAGACCGGCGGCGAGTTCACCGCCTACGGTTGTGACCTCACCGATGGCTACGTGCGAATCAACGCCGACTACACGACCTAGCGCTACTGCTCGTGTGGTGTGCTGTTTCGTCTGCTGTAGGGCGGGGCTAGCTCGAACCCGAGCGGAATTGCAGCTTCAGGTCGTCGAGGCTTACCAGCGCCGAGCTCACCCAACCGCCCAGTGCGGCAAAGTCCGCATCGAGGAGTGAACCGTCGACCATGGCGGCCTCGCGGAGCTCATAGATGCCCTCGTAGGCAACCTCGATTGCATGATGTTGGGTGGAGAGAATCCGCTGGTCGCTGTCGAAGACCGTTTCGAGCGTGGGCCCGGTCTGCAAAAGTCGGAACTCGCCGACGGTAGGCGGTTCATTCGACAGCGAAACCAGTACCGCCTGCGGGTCGGGCGGATCCTGCAGCTCCTGCACCCGAAACACCACCGTCAGCACGATGGTGGGCGGTTCGGCCGGGTCATCGCCCATCGTCCACGCCCGGTAGTTGGACTGCGACCAGGTGGGCCACCCGAGCCGAAGGTCGGCCTGCACCCGCGCGGGCGTGTGTTCGCCGGGAAGGCCGTAGCTGGTTTCCCACGCAACATCGCCCAACAGCACATCGACGGTGAGGTGCTCCTCGACCGAGCGACGCTCGAGCAACACGTGTTCAAGCGATTCGCGCAATGCCGCGATGGCGTCGGTGAAGATGTGGTCCAGCACAACCTCAACGGTAGCTGAGCGTTTCTGGCCGCTCCCGTCGGGCCCTCACGATTTTGGCGGTACCGGGGCTCGCGGGCTTGACTGAGTCCTATGAGCACACCCAAAGAACTCGTCGCCCGCTACTGGGACGCCCACTTTGCCCGCGACTGGGCAACGATGGCCACGTTCTTCGCCGATCACGCGCACTACACCGACGTGGGTATCGACGCGACGGGTGCCACTGGCCCCGCCGAAATTATCGCCCGGCTCCGGCTGGGTATCGAGCCGCTCAGTGGCTACTCGCACTTCCCGAAGGTCACCGTCGCTGAAGGCAACCACGTGGTCACCGAACATGTCGAGCGTTGGGAGTTTCATACCGGCGAAGTCATCGACCACCCGTTCACGTCGATGATGGAGGTCGATGGCGACCTGATCGTGCGCTGGCACGACTACTCGCACCTGGGGAACATTCTCGACAACGCACCGGCGTGGTGGATCGAGCACATTTCCTCTGGTTTTCGTTAGCGGCTTCGAGGGTTCGACAGCTATTTCGGCTGGGCGAGGCTTACCGTAGCGAGTTGCACTGCGCCACCATCGACCACCGAAATCATCATCGAGTACTGGTCGCGTTGCAGTCGGGCGATTCGATTGGCGAAGCCGGCATCGTCGGTGGCGGTGTCTTCGGTGAGCTCGAATCCGTCCGCGACGAGGGTGTCGCGGTACTCCTCGAACAGTTGCTCAGGGCCACCGAGCGGTGCGATCGACAAGGTGATGACGTTGGCGAAATCGTCGTTTGCGGTCGCCGTATCGAGCACCTGACCGTTGGGAAGCGGAACATCGTCGGGCCAATCGGTCAGCTCCGCTGATGACGAATCGAGGTTCGGAATATCAAGACTCTGGGTGTCGCCGTCGGCGCTCTCGATGACAACCGAACCGTTTTCTCGGTCCAGTGACACCGATTGTTCCTCGCCGTCGCGAACGATCTTGATTTCACGAGTCTCGGGATCGAGTTCGATGCGGAAATCGCTACCGCCTTGCGAACCCTCGAGGCTGATGGATCCGTTGTCGTCAAGGTCGAGGTTGACGTCCTCGCCCAACTCATTTTCGATGCGATTCTCTATTGCCCGCTCGGCAAGTGGCTCGGCGGCATCTTCGGGGGTGAAGCTGCAGCCGGTGGCCAAGAGACCCAAGAGTATCGACGCGCCTGCGGCACGACGGCTCATGTTTGCTCGATTCTGTGCACAAGGCACGGGTGTAGGGGGGTGTGCCCGAGGCACAAGAACCCCAGCTTAGGCGCGATCGGTCGAGTCGAGTAGGTCGCGAACCTGGCTGGATGCAACCACCTCGGTGCGGTTGAGGTACGCATCCTGGTTCTGATCGAGCCGATTCGGCACATAGCGGTAGTTCACCATCATGCCGAGACCGCGTTCCTGGCCGATCGCGGTGGGGTTGGCCAAGAACAACAATCGCTCGACCCGAGCCCCGTTCGACAGGTGGAAGCGGGCCACTGAATCGATCACGCGGTCCTTTCCGTCAACGTTCTCACGCTCGCTCAGAAGGTAGCGCGCCGCAAGGCCGGTGAGAGCGGGCTTGGCGTCGGCGACGACATCGTCGAGCAGCCACCACTCGTCGGTGGTGGCGATGGTGGCAATGACGGCTTGCTCGTGGGTGCGAAGCGTTTCCTGTTCGATCTGGCGGTCGATCCATTCATGGAACCCGGGCATTGGTGACAGGGTGCTGAATACCTCGATGTGAGGGATTTCGCGGCCCAGTTCGGCGACGACTCGTTTGATGAGGAAATCGCCGAGCGGTACTCCGGCCAGACCGGTCTGGCAGTTGCTGATCGAGTAGAAGATGGCGGTATCGGCGTCGGCGGTCTCGACAACCTCAACCTCGGGGTCGATAAGCGGTTCGATCGCGTCGGCGATGCCGATGGTAAGAGCGACCTCGACAAAGATCAGCGGTTCGCTGGGCATTGCCGGATGGAAGAAGGCATATAAGCGACGGTCGGGAGCAAGGCGCCGTTTGAGGTGATCCCACGATGTGATGTCGTGCACGGCCTCATATTCGATGAGGCGCTCGAGGATCTCGGCCGAGGTAGACCAGGTGATTCGTTCGAGGTTGAGCAGACCAATGTCGAACCACGAAGCCAGCAAGTCGCGCAGCTCGCTGTCGATGATTCGTCGGCCGGCAACCGGAGCGCCGTCCGGGTCGGAGCGAAGCCGGCGAACGTCGGAACGTAGGTCGACCAGAAACTTGACGCCGTTGTCGAGACCGCTGAACGATCGCAACAACCGCACGCGCGATGGCTCGAGCGATTTCCGAAGCTGGGTGTCGATCTCGGCGAGCACGACATCGTCAGTGGAGCTGGCGGATCGGCGCTGAAGCGCGGCGGTGATGGCGTCTTCGTCCACCCCGTAACTGGCGGCCAGAAGGTCGAAGAATCGGGTTTTCCCAAGGTCGGTCAGTGGCAGGTAGGCGGCACCGATTTCGGCGACCCGTGCCCGAGCGGCCTCGGGAGACGAGGTGGGGTCGATGGCCTCATTGATCTTGTTGCCAAGAATGTGCAGGTCATCGGCGCTGAGGTTGGGGTCGACGTCGGCAAGCTGGTTGTCGGCCTGGGGCGTGCGGATACCGCGCAGGCGGCTAACGGCTCGGCCGAACGTGTTTCGGGCGGTGGCAGTGGGGGAGTCTGACATGGCCTCTCAAATATAGTCCCGAGGCAAATACAGTCCTCAGGCCGGGCGAGCGAACCTACTTGCCGTTCACTTGCCGTCGCGGCGGCTGCGCCTGCGGGTGCCGGGCGGACCGGGATCGTTGCGGAACTCAATGCCCAGACGTTCCTTACGGGCGCGTTTGTGGACGTACTGCGCTTCGTCGGCCGCTTTCATTAGCTGGCCCGGCTTTTCCATGGTGGGGTCGGTGATAGCGATTCCGCAGGACATGGAACGGTTGGGGTCGTCGCGCCGGAACCGGTGAAGGGCCCGTTCGACAATTGCGTCGGCAACCGCCGAGGCGTTTGATTGAATCACCACGCTGAATTCGTCGCCACCGATACGGCACACGGTTACACCCGGAAGGTCGACGGTGGCTTCACGAAGCGAGTTGGCCGCCTCGATGAGTACCGTGTCGCCAGCCGAATGGCCGAGCGTATCGTTGACCGCTTTGAGTTCGTCGACGTCGCAGATGATGACCGCAGCGTCGTCGGCCGGACCGTAGTCGGTAAAGATCTTCCCGAGGGACTCGTCGAGAATGCGTCGATTCCAGAGTCCGGTGAGCGGGTCGCGGAGCGCCAGGTTTTCGTACTCGGAGAACCGGTCGGCGTGCTGGATTGCACGGGCAAGATCATCGGCGATCGCGCGGAGCTGAAGAAGGTCGGCGGGGCCGAGCTGGCGACGGTGCTCGCTGAAGGTGGTGGCCCACACGATTCCCCATGCGCCGAAGGATTCTTCGTCGTCGATAATGGGTACGACGGCTTCAGAGCTCAGCCCGCGCAGGTCGAGATACCGAATGCTGGCCGGACTTGTGGTCGGGGCCCGGTTGAGGAGCCGTTGGGCGCCGGCCTGATAGGCGAGTGCTTCCGGCAGCGCAGAGAGCGGGTAGACCTCGTCGGTTGGCCGTCGACGGTCGTGCTCGCCGAGCGACCCCACATTGACCTCGACGTGGAGCAGATCGCTTTCAAGGTCGAAACGAGCCACCGACACGCTTGATGCGCGGAGTTGTTCGAGCGCCTGATCGGCAATGAGTTCGATGATGTCGGCCGTGCGTTGCGATGCCTCAAGAATGTTGCCGACCGAAACGCTGGTTCCGGCATCGGGAGGTTCGAGCGCTTCGAGCTGCCGGTCGAGCCAGCCCAGATCGACTGGGGGCGCAACCGGTGTTGCTCGGACGGTTTCGAGCACGTCGTTGACCTCGGGGTCGAGCCATCCCATCGACGCAATGGTGGGTTCGTCGTACGCGCCGACCCCGGCAAGAACTCGGGCGCCGTGCGGGATGTCGGTGCCAGCGAGACCGGTGGGTAGACCGCCCCCGCCCCAACGCTCGAACTCGTGATGCACCGCGTCGGCGCAAGCATGCAGGCCCGCGGAGCGAAGAACCCGACTGCTCAACACCGACCGAGCAGGATTAAGAGTGTCGGACCTGCGATCGTGGGTAACCAGCAGACAGATCTCGTTCAGGTAGGCCGCGCAGATCGTGTCGGCGAGCTGGGCATCACGGAGTCCAACGCGAGTCGCGATCTGCAAAGCCAGACCGGCGCGACGAAGACCACGGCGGCTCGCCGCGGGGTCGAAGGTTTCGAGCGTGCGCGCCAAAGCCATGGCGACACTTCGGTTGGTGGTTGGCTGACGAATGGGGGACTCTCCTGAACCGACAGGCCTTTTCGGCCCGTTCCCTCCAGTTTGGTGCAACGAGATGCTACACGCGCGGATCGGAGAGGAGTGGCCAGTCGGTTGGTTCTAGCGAGCCTCGAGATCGGCGAACGCTGCCGCGATGCCGTTGGCGCCGAGGTTGCCAAGTTTGGCTTCAAACGTGCCGTCGTCGTTCAGGAAAACCCAGGCCGGTTGGGAACGAATGCCGAACCGTTGCCAGATGTCGGTGTCATCAAAAAGGTGCTCGATGCCGTCGACTCCGTTGTTGGCGACAAAGTCGGCCGACGATGCCAGCGAGTCCTGGCCGGCAACGCCGAGGAATTGAACATCGCCGCTGTAGCTAGTGGTTGCCTCTACGACCGCAGAGGATTCTCGTACACACGTTGGTCACCAGGGAGCCCAGAACCAGAGCACGGCATCCTGCCCCTCGAGCGAGCCCAGATCGAACTGGCCCCCAGCGACCGTGCCAACTGTGCCGGTGAGCAGGGGGTTTGCTGTACTGCCAGAGGCAGCGTTACTTGCGGAGGCAGTGTCACTTCCAGAGGCGGCCCCTGAATCGGCGGCGGTGATGGTGGTGCTTCCACCGCAGGCGGCCGCTAGCAACGATGCCCCGAGTGCGAGGGTGGCGACACGACTGGACGTTTGGCTCCGGAAAAACTTCATGACGCGGATGAGTGTAGGTGGGGCGTTCGCCTTTCCGCGGTCGGATGAGTCCTTCCATGCTCGGCTACCCTCGGGAACGTGAGTACTCGAAAGCTGATTCTGGCGGCACTGCTGTGCGGGCTCGCCATCCTTGTTGCCTTCACGGTCCAAGTCCTTCTCGTTGAATAAGGCTCGTGCTCGTGCGGAATGTCATCGATTGGGCGGGAATACCTTGCCCGATTTTGGGGGCGTGAAGAACGTCTCGCTCTTCAGCTGATCACAGGGAATTTTGTGCCGATAGTGTACGGAGTACTACCTGGGAGGTGGTTCCGACGACTACGAAACATGACGTCGTAATTATCGGCGGTGGACCCGCTGGTTACGCCGCAGCACTGTACGGCGCATCCGCCGGACTCGACTGCGGAATCGTGGAGATGAACAAGCTTGGAGGCACGTGCCTCAACGTGGGCTGCATCCCGGCCAAAGAGCTGCTCGAAACCGCTGCGGTCTATCGCACGGTGCAGCACGCCAAAGATTTCGGTGTGAACACCGGCGGCGATACCACCGTCGACTGGACTACCACCATGAGTCGCAAGCAGGGCATCATCGACCAGTTGGTCGGGGGCCTTGGCGGCATGCTGAAGGGTCGCAAGGTCACCGTGTACGACGGCATTGGTTCACTAGGCGCCAACAAGGTCGTATCGGTAACCGGCGGTGAGTCGGGCGATGTCCAGATCACCGGCGATGCCGTGCTTTTGGCTGCTGGTTCGGCTGTCCGCACCATTCCCGGATTCGATATCGACGGGAAACTGGTTGTCACCAGCGACGAATTGTTGTCGATCGACGCGCTGCCCGCCCGGGCAGTGGTCATCGGTGGCGGCGCAATCGGCTGTGAGTTCGCATCGATGATGAGCGATCTCGGCACCGATGTCACCATCCTCGAATACGCCCCGCACATTCTTCCCGGCGTCGATGTCGATGCGGCAAAGATCGTCGAGCGTTCGTTTACCAAACGCGGCATGACCATCAAGACCGGCGTAATGTCGTCGGGTCACACGCCGTCGGGTTCGGGCACGTCGGTACACTTTGCACCCGCCGCGGGTGGCGACACCGAAAGCGTCGAAACCGACATGGTTGTCGTGTCGGTAGGTCGCCGTCCGCTGTCGGATCATCTCGGACTCGAAGGCACCGGCGTTGTTGTCGACGACCGTGGCTTTATTGAGGTCGACGAACTGCTCCACACCGGCGAACCTGGCGTGTACGCCCTCGGCGACGTGGTCGATACCGCGCAACTCGCCCATATCGGATTCGCCGAAGGCATGTTGGTTATCCAGGACATCCTTGGTGAAGATCCGGCGCCGATCGACTACAGCAAAGTGCCCTGGTGCATCTACTGCCATCCCGAGGTGGCCTTTGCCGGGCACACCGAGCAGAGCGCCAAGGACGCTGGCTATGACGTCGTCACCAGCAAGCACCGCAACATGGGTAACGGCAGGTCGATGATCATCGGCGACACCGACGGACTCGTGAAGATCATCGCCGAAAAGCAGGCCGACGGAACCGGCGGCCAAATTCTTGGAGTACATCTGGTGGGTCCCTGGGTTACCGAACAGCTCGGCCAGGGATATTTGGCCGTCAACTGGGAGGCCACCGTCGACGACATTGCGCCTCTTATTCAACCTCACCCAACAATCAGTGAAGTCTTTGGCGAAACGGTTCTGTCGCTCACTGGACGTTCGCTGCACTAGCGCCCAATCACTACCTCGACCACAAGACCTCCGAAACCTCAACATCTCCACTTCAGCTCCCACGTCGGGGGCTCCCCACGAAGGATTACTGCAATGGCCGACATCACGATGCCCCAACTGGGCGAGACCGTCACCGAAGGCACCATCACCAGATGGTTTAAGGCCATCGGCGACACCGTTGCCGAAGATGAAGTGTTGTTCGAGGTGTCGACCGACAAGGTCGATTCTGAGGTTCCGTCGCCAGTGGCTGGTGTCTTGAGTGAGATCCTGGTTGCCGAGGGTGACACGGTCGACGTTGGCGTCATCTTGGCCCGGGTCGGCGGCGACGCGGCCCCAGCGGCCGCAGCCCCTGCGCCCGAAGCGGCACCGGTTGCCGAAACCCCAGCACCTGCTGCTCCAGTTGCGGCTGCCGCAGCTCCGGCCGCTCCGGCGCCTGCTCCGGCTGCTCCGGCTGCTGGTGGCGCAGAAATCACGATGCCCCAGCTCGGCGAATCGGTCACCGAAGGCACCATCACCCGATGGTTTAAAGCTCCCGGCGACACCGTTGCCGAGGATGAAGTGTTGTTTGAGGTGTCGACCGACAAGGTCGATTCCGAGGTTCCTTCACCGGTTGCCGGCGTTCTTGGCGAAATTTTGGTTGCCGAGGGTGACACGGTCGACGTTGGTGTTGTGCTCGCCCGCATGAGTGGCGCCGGTGCTGCTCCTGCGGCTCCTGCGGCTCCTGCTCCTGCCCCCGCAGCTGCTCCGGCCCCTACTCCCACTGCGGCCGCTCCCGCGGCAGCAGCTCCCGTCGCGGCGGCTGCTGCTGCTGCGCCCGCATCCACCGCGCCGGGCAAACTTCTTTCGCCTGTCGTGCGGCGCCTGGTCGCCGAAAACAACATCGATGTCGACCAACTCACCGGAACTGGTGTTGGTGGCCGAATCACCCGCGGCGATGTCGAGAAGGCCATCGCCGAAGGCCGCGGTCAAGCAGCTCCAGCGGCAGCTCCCGCCGCTGCTCCTGCTCCTGCTCCCGCCGCTCCCGCTCCGGCAGCCCCCGCTGCGCCAGCCCCTTCACCGGCGCCCGCTGCCTCGGGCGGCTCTGGAGAAATTCAGAAGTTCTCCAACATTCGCCGCCTCACCGGCGAACACATGGTGATGTCCAAGTCCACCGCACCGCATGTGCTGACCGCCATCGAGGTCGACTACGAGGGCGTCGAGGTGGTCCGCAAGGCCAACAAGGCAGCCTTCAAGGCCGAAGAGGGCGTCAGCCTTACCTACCTGCCGTTCATCGCCCGGGCGCTCACCGATGCCTTGCGCGAGTTCCCGCACCTCAACGCCAGCGTTGTCGATGGCGGCCTGTTGCCCCACGACGATGTCAACCTGGCAATCGCGGTCGATCTCGACTTCCAGGGTCTGCTTACACCGGTCGTGCAAAATGCCGAAGCAAAGCGGCTTCGGGCTATCGCGACCGAAATCGCCGATCTGGCAACCCGTGCCCGCTCGAAGAAGCTGTCGGCCGACGAAATCAGCGGCGGAACCTTCACCATCACCAACGCTGGTGGTTACGGCACGATGATGCAGTTCCCCGTCATCAGTCAGCCTCAGGTTGCCATCCTGTCCACCGACGGGATTTCTCGGAAGCCCGTGGTGGTCACCGACGATTACGGCAACGAATCAATCGCCATCCACTCGGTTGGTGTTCTGGCCCTTGCCTGGGATCACCGGGCGTTCGATGGCGCCTATGCGGCCGCCTTCCTGGCCCGACTTCGCGAGATCATTGAGACGAGAGATTGGTCGACCGAGATCTAACTCCCGGCCCGCTGCGGGTCCGCTGGCTCGGTCAGGTCGAGTACGCCGACGCGCTCCAACTTCAACGCGGCATTGCCAGCTCTGATCAGAATTACCTGCTTCTGCTCGAACACCCGCACATCTACACCAAGGGTGTTCGAACCGACCCGGCCAATATCGGCGCGTCCACCGGCGATGTGCCCGTGGTCGAAGCCAACCGTGGCGGCGATGTCACCTACCACGGTCCAGGACAGCTGGTTGGGTACCCGCTCCTTACTGTTCCCGGCAAACGCGGCGGCGGGATGGCCGACACGGTTGCCTATGTCGAGTCGGTCGAGCAGTTGCTCGTCGACACGTTGACAAAGCTGGGCCTTTCCTCGGTCGGACGACTTCGGGGATTCCCTGGCGTCTGGGTCGATCCCGAATCGTCGAACCCCCGCAAGATCGCCGCCGTTGGCGTTCGGCTCACCCGGAACCGCTCGATGCACGGCTTTGCGCTCAACGTGAGCACCGATCTGTCCTACTTCGACAACATCGTCCCTTGCGGAATTTCTGACCGGGCCGTTACGTCACTCGAAGCCGAAGGTATCGACGTCGATATGCGTTCGGTCGTCGACACCCTCGCAGCGCTTGCCGACCAGCAATGGGGGAGTGACGAGCCAGTCGACCGTGCCGATGTGGTGTGGCGTCACCTCACCGAAGATCTCTCCTTGTTCTCACGTGGCGCTGGCCCCGGCGAAGCATCGGGCACTGCGTCGAATCCCCACGTTGACACCGCTGGCTCGGTGGCGCCGCCATTGCCGACCGATGGCACCTCGGTTCGGCTGCAGTCTCGTTTGGGTGAGGCCGGAGTAACCGAGGGTCTGCAGATCTCTACTCGCAAACCCGAATGGATGCGGGTGAAGGCCGAGATGGGCGACGATTATCGTCGGCTCAAGGGGGTCATGCGCGATCTCAACCTGGTCACGGTGTGCGAAGAGGCCGGCTGTCCAAACATCTATGACTGCTGGTCCGATGGCACCGCCACCTTCATGATCAATGGCGAGCGCTGCACCCGAGCTTGCGGGTTCTGTCTGGTCGATACCCGCAAACCCGAAGAGCCCGACCCGGCCGAACCCGGCAACGTCGCCGAAGCGGTCGAACGAATGAACCTCGATTTTGCTGTGCTCACCACGGTGGCTCGAGACGATCTGGCCGACGGTGGCGCGAAGGGTTTTGCCGACACCATCGACGCCATCCGCACCCGCACCCCTGGTGTCGGGGTCGAGGTGCTCATCTCCGACTGTAAGGGCGACCCCGAATCGCTCGACGTCATCTTCGACGCCCGCCCCGATGTGATGAACCACAACATCGAGACCGTTGCCCGACTTCAGCGGATGGCTCGGCCATCGGCCTCCTATGCCCGCAGCCTGGCCGTGTTGTCGCGAGCTAAGCAGGCCGGTCTCACCACCAAGTCGTCAATCATTGTGGGTATGGGTGAGACCTTCGACGAAGTGGTGCAAACCATGGCCGACTTGCGAGCCATCGGACTCGATATTGTCACCATTGGCCAGTATCTCCGGCCTACCAGTCACCACCTGCCGGTCGCTCGGTGGGTCACGCCTGACGAGTTTGCCGAGTGGAAACGCATTGGTGAGGACGAACTCGGTCTCAAACACGTCGAGTCGAGCCCGCTCACCAGGTCGAGTTACCACGCCAAAGACGCCGCCAAAGCGGCCACCCAGTAACCGCCCAGCAACCGGCCAGCAAGCGGCCAGCAACCGGGCCAGCAACGTGTTGGGTGGGAGATTTGGCCTAGAAAGAGGGTTCATTGTGCTCTTTCGGCCCCTTTCAGGGCACTCCTAATCTGGGGGCATGATTGTTGTCTTCTTTGCTGTAGGTCTCTTTGCCGGAATGATTCGCACGGGCGGATGGGTAGCGGTGCCATTTGCTGCGTTGCTCCCGATTGCCTTGTGGATCACCGAGGTGTCGTTTGTTGACTCGGGTATCGCCTGGGTATTGGTGTCGAGCCTGTTGTGGGCTGCCGCCACCGTCGCCGGCTCGGTTGTCAGTCTTCTTGCCCAGGAGACGGTAACCAACGACTGGACGAACTCCCGCCGCTAACGGCCAGCAAACTCCGGCGCCGCTCTACTGCGGAGACCACCGGGTGTTCCCGGTAACCTCGGGACATGTTTGCTGCACGAATCGACCGGGCTCGGGCCCAAATGCAGGCCACGGGTACCGAGGTTCTGCTTCTCTCGGTTGGCGCTGATCTTCCGTATCTCACCGGATACGAGGCAATGCCGCTCGAACGGCTCACCATGCTGGTCCTGCCAGCCGACGGCGAGGCCGAACTCATCATTCCGGCGCTCGAAGCGCCATTGGTGAACATCGAGGACAACGCGGGAGAGGACATGTTCTCTCTCGTCCCGTGGGGCGAAACCGAAGATCCGGTGCAATTGGCCGTCGATCGAATCGGTTCCCGCACATCGGTCGCGGTCGGTGAAACCACGTGGTCGACCTTTCTGGTACAGATCCTCAACCGCACGTCGGGCATTACCTTCCGCGATGCCGGCACCGTGATGACGCCGCTTCGCTCGGTCAAAGACGCCGCCGAAGTCGAGAGCCTGCGCAATGCTTCGCAGGCCGTCGATCGCATCGCGGCGAGATTGCAGTCGGGCGAGATTCCCGTCATCGGACAAACCGAAGCGCAGCTGTCGGCCGAACTGGGCCGTCAAATCGTGGCTGAAGGTCACCACAAGGTGAACTTTGCCATCGTGGCGGCAGGCGAGAACGCCGCGAGCCCGCACCACCATGCTGGTAGCCGGGTCATCCAGCCTGACGAGGTCGTGTTGTGCGACTTCGGCGGAACGATGAACGACGACTACGGGGTCGGGTACTGCTCTGACATCACCCGATGTGTGTACACCGGCCAACCGCCGGCCGAGTTCGTCGAACTCTACGACGTGCTGTTCGAGGCCCAGGCGGCATCGGTGGCTGCAGCGATTCCCGGAACCCCGCTCGAAGAAATCGACCGCACCGGACGCAAAATCATCACCGACGCTGGCTACGGCGAGTACTTCATTCATCGCACCGGCCACGGCATCGGTGTCGAGGCGCACGAACATCCCTACATCGTCGAGGGCAACGACCAACCACTAACCCCGGGCCACGCCTTCTCGGTGGAACCGGGAATCTACGTTCCCGGCAAGTGGGGTGCCCGGCTCGAAGACATCGTGGTGGCCGGAGCCGATGGGCCTGACCCGCTCAACACGGTCGACCATCATCTCGCAGTCCTCGCGTAGCCGACAGCTGCCTTCTTTATGATCGATCTCGACCTTGCCACCGTCCTGCTCCAGTGGGCGGTTGGCGGTTTGTTCTTCACCTGGGTGTCCACCCGTCACCGCGAAATCGGACTCGGGTACGGCTGGCTGATGCGCGGCACGTACCTGTTGATGGCGATCGGGTCGGTGTTGGCGGGTCTACGGTTCAACTACGAGCCAGTCCGCGAGATCGCAACCATCGCGATGTGCATTGGTGTCGTGGTGGCGTTAGTCGTGTCGGTGCAACGGCGTGGTGCTGGAGTAGCAGGACAGCGAGACCGGGTCGAGCGACGGTCGCAGCGGGTTGCCGACATGACCGGCATCGATCGCGACGTGCAAACCTTCGACAAAAGCGCCGCCGAGTTTCCGCCGATCCTCGACCTCGTTGGTCCAGCAATTGGTCTTCTTGGGCTTGTCGCTGCTGCGGTCGCGGCCGGCGGGCCGCTCGGATTGGCGCTTGCCCGCCTGATTGTTGGGGCGTTCTTTCTCGGCGCTATCAGCGACGCCATGCTCCTTGGCCACTGGTATTTGGTGCAGCCGGGTCTCGAACGGCATCTGCTGCTCGAACTTGTGAAGGTTACCGCGCTGCTGTGGCCCTTCGAGCTGGCCGTGATGCTCTGGCCCACGGGCATGGTTTCGGTGCTTAACGGGTCGATCGCCGATGGCTATAACGGACTGCTTGGTTGGTTCTGGGTGGCGTCGACCATCGCGACCATCATTTTGCTCGGCGTCGCCCGGGCCGCTCTTCGAGAGCGCGAGTACAGCGCAGTCATGGCCGCAACCGGACTGCTGTATCTGGCGATTCTTACCGCGTTCGGCATGGATCTGGTGGCCCGGGCAACCCTCGCCTGAGCCAACGGTTCAGCCGGCGGCGCACAAACAAAACGAGGTGAGGCCGCCATCGCTGGCGGCCTCAACTCTTCTTCGTTTTCTTCGTTTTGTGTCGCCTGATAGTTGCGAGCTGGCTACTAGTCCTCGTTGCGCCGAGCAACAAAGGCGGCTGATCCACCGAGGATTACCAGGATCATGGCGCCAGCGGCCATCGAACCGGAGTACGCACCGGTGATAGCGAGTTCTGGAGCTTGATCGCCAGGCTCGGGCTGTGGCTCTGGCTCTGGCTCGGGCTCAGGGAGAACGTCGCAACCTTCGGCCGGCTCGGGGGTTTCCGGGTCGTCGTCGCAGACAACTGGCTCGGGCTCTGGCTCGGGCTCGGGGCAGCCTTCGGCTGGCTCGGGTGTTGCCGGGTCGTCGTCGCAAGCTGGCTCGGGCTCCGGCTCGAGGTCGCACTCGGGATCGGCTGAGCCGTCCTCGCAGGATGCCTCGGGCTCGGGCTCGGGGCAGCCTTCGGCCGGCTCGGGTGTTGTCGGGTCGTCGTCGCAAGCTGGCTCGGGCTCTGGCTCAACCGGAGCGTCGGCAGCGAAGGTTAGGCAAACGCTGGTAACGACTACCGAGTTGATTTGGGCGCTGCCGCCAGCGTGAACGACGGCTGCCGAATCGGCTCCGTCGGGAAGCGTCAGGGTTCCAAGATCGTTGATCTCCCAAGCTGACAGCGGACCGTCGGCAAGATCGGCGGTTGGGCCGCTGGCAGCGACGACCGCACCGTTGAGCGAGAACTCGATGAGTACCCGTTCGTTGGTTTGATCAAGGTTGGTATCGCGGTCGATGTGGGCATCCCAGGTGATGATCTCGTCGAGCGAGACGGTGCCGGGACCAAATGAAACTGGAAAGGTGGCTCGGGTGACAAGACCGCCAGCACCATCGCCGAGGTTGGGGTCAGAAACGTTGAACCCGCCATCGTTGAGTGCGGGTGTGGTGGTGAACGCTGGTTCGGCGCAGCTCGGGCCGGGTGGTAGCACAAGCTCATCGCTTGATTCTGCGTACGCGTTTGCCGGGAAGCCGACAAGCACAAACGCGAACGCCACAAGCAAAGCCAGTGCTCGGTTGCGTCCTCTCATGGTGTCTCCTAGGGGTATTGGCGGACAGGGGTACGTCCGATGCTGGCGAGCCTATTGCTTCCGCACGCTCGTGTCGAGCTTTGCCAAACGCAGAGAGTGTTTGACGGGCTATGCGATTGCCGCGCAGTGTTGCTTTTTTGTGGAACTTGTTGACACTGCGCCCACTGTCGGGCATTTCTATCCACAGCCGGAGCTGGCCGCTGCCGAAGAGACCCCAACATTGGCCCCCGCTGAAGCATCCTCGTTCAGCCTCCTTCAGAAAAGCATCCTCCAACACGAACAGGCGGCCTGCGAGACGACTCCCCGAAAAGACATGATGCCCGCCACCGGAGACCGGTGACGGGCATGTTCCCTTCGCTGGGAAGTGTTGAGCGTGCGAGACGCTCGGTCTTGTTTTTCGGGGTAGGGCGCTATCGCAGAGCTCTACAGCAGACCGCGGAACCGGTTGATTCCTCGAGCTACTGCGCCGTCGAAGGCGATTCCGAGGATCAGCAGGATCAGTGCTGCGGCCACAAGGTTCTCGGTGGTGCTACCGGTGACTGCAAGCTCAGGTGCCTGGTCGCCATCGCCAGCGCCTGGCTTTGGTGTCGGGGCAGGCTCTTGGTCTTCTTCCTCTTTGTCGCAGCCTTCGGCCGGCTCGGGCGTTTCCGGGTTGTCGTCGCACGCCGGGGTTGGGGTGCAACCGCCCTCTGGTTCTGGGGTCTCAGGGTTGTCATCACAAACCGCAGGAGGTGCTTCCTCTGGCGGCGGGCAGCCACCTGCCGGCTCAGGAGTCGCTGGGTTGTCGTCACAGGTCGGTCCAGGAAGCTCGGGCTCTGGGGCCGGTTGTGGTGCTGGCTGTGGTTCCGGCTGACGTTCGGGCGCTGGTTCGGCATCGCCGGCATCGGCGCTGGCCGCAGGGGTCGCCTCAAGGCAGATCGAGGTGACGACCAGGCTGTTTTCGGTAGTGGTGGTGTCGACCCAGTCGTAGTGAACGATGCGAACTTCGTCGGCGCCATTCGGTAGTTCCATCGTTCCTAGGTTCGAGACCAGGCTCGCACTGGTGACACCGTCGGCGAGGTCATCGGTGAAGGGGCTGCTTGCCACATGCGTTCCGCCGAGGAAGAACTCGACGCGTACTCGCTCTGATGGCTGAACCTCGGTGTTCTCGCGGCCTTGATAGGCATCCCAGGTGATGACCTGGGGGAGTGAGACGGTTCCGGCTTCAAAGCTGAGGTCGGGGATGCTGTAGAACCAGCGAAGGTCGGGGGCGGTGCCGAAGCGGACCGGAGAGTTGTTGCGACCCGAGGTCTCATCGACCGATCCATCAAGCTGCACCAGTGGACCGTTGCAGCCACCGGGCTGCGGGGCACCCTCGATGGCGGGAGCATCCTGTAGTTCGGCAACTAGTTCGGCTTCCACGGGGACGGCTTCGGCCGAGAATTCGGCGTCGGCCGTGTCGGCTGAGAACAGCGACATGCGGCCAAGAAGTGCCAGGAGCAACAGTATGAGTAGTGGCTTGTACTTTTTCATTTCTTGCATTTTGTTTTTCTCCAGCGAAGTCCGTCTCTCGGGGTCGAGACGGTGGGATGGGAGTAGTTTCACCAGGTTTCTGCCGAATCCCTCCGGCAAAAAGCGCTCGTAGTGGTTTCTTGACCGCGTTTGGTCATCACGGAGCGTGGCGAAAGTCGCACGTGTTGTTCGTGTGGAAATTGTTGCGAATGGGTGACGGCTAGTTATTGCAAGGGTTGTTCGGTCGAGTCTCAATGTTTGGTTGAGGGTTTCGAGGCACGTAGGGTGGCGATTCACCCCAAAAGTGACATTGGTCACAATGGGGAATTTCTTCTAAAGTTGGGGTCGAACCTGCCGATAACGGGTTCCCTGTTGCCGTCCTGTTGCCGTCCTGTTGGTGTCCTGGTGCGCGCAACCACCCGTTGAGGCTTGACGGGTCCGACAAAACGGCAGGCATACTGGAGAAATGCCACGCGCCATCTGGAGTGGGTCGATCAGCTTCGGCCTTGTCAACATCCCCATCAAGTTGTTCAGTGCGGTCAGCCGTAAAACCGTGCGGTTCAACCAAATCGACAGCCAGACCGGCGCCCGGGTTAAACAAAAGCGCGTCTCGGCACTCGATGGCAGCGACGTCGACTACGAAGACATCGTCAAGGGCTACGAACTTCCATCGGGCGAGTACGTCACCATCACCCAAGAAGAACTTGACTCGCTCGATCCCGAGGCGGTGCGCACCATCGACATCCTCGAGTTCATCGACCTCGACGAGATCGACCCGATGTACTACGACTCGGCGTATCACCTGGTTCCGGACCCGAGCACCGCGAAGCCCTACAAGCTGCTCGCCGACGCCATGGCTTCTGCCAACAAGGTAGCCATCGCCCGGTTCGTGATGCGGACCAAACAATATCTGGCAGCCATCCGACCCCAAGACGGCACACTGGTGCTCTCCACCATGGTCTACGCCGACGAACTGGTTGCGCGAAGCGAGATCGACGAATTCGACGCGCTCGAAGACATCAAGGTCGACAAGAAAGAGCTGGCGATGGCCGAGCAGCTCATCGCCTCACTCGATGCCGACTTCGACGCCGGACGCCATATCGACACCTATCGCGAAGCGGTGCTCGAACTCATCGATCGGAAGGTGGCCGGCGAAACCGATCTTGTCGCCAGCGCACCAGAAGAGACCGAGAACAAGGTCGTCGACCTGATGGCTGCGCTTGAAGCCAGCGTTGCTCAGGCCAAAGATGCCAAGAAGCGTCACCCGGCATCGAAGAAACCAGCCAAAAAGTCGGCAGCGAAGAGCTCGGCAAAGAAAAAGCCCGCCAAGAAGAAGTCGGCGTAGTAGCTCGCCCGGTTCATGGTCGAGCGCCAGACCGTCGAAATCGCTGGACGGAAACTCAGCATCTCGAATCTCGACAAGGTGCTTTACCCGGTCGTTGGATTCACCAAAGCCCAGATCATCGACTACTACGTCCGGGTCGCGCCGTACATGCTGCCGCATCTCACCGGTCGAGCGCTTACCATGCGCCGCTGGCCCAACGGCGTCAACGAGCAGTCATTCTTCGAGAAAAGATCGCCAACGCATCGACCCGACTGGATCAACACGGTCGAAGGGCCGGGTCGCAGCAAGAAGAAGGACGGCAGCGAGAAGAAGAGCATCGAGTACACGGTGATCGACGAGATCGCCGGACTCGCATGGACCGCCAACCTTGCGGCCCTCGAACTGCATACCCCAATGTCGCTCGGGGCCGACGCCGATACGCCAACGATGGTGGTGTTCGATCTCGACCCCGGCTCGCCAGCCACAATCATCGACTGTTGTCAGGTAGCGCTCGAGATTCGCGAGGTCCTCGATGCGCTATCGCTCGAAGCATTCCCAAAGACCAGTGGTTCAAAGGGAATGCAGCTCTACCTTCCGCTCAACTCGCCACACACCCACGACCACGCCTCATCGTTTGCTCATGCGGTTGCGCAGCTGCTCGAGCGACAGATGTCAAAATTGGTTGTGAGTACGATGACCAAAAGCGTTCGTAAGGGAAAGATCTTTATCGACTGGAGTCAGAACTCGCGGCACAAGACCACGATCTCGCCGTACTCGATGCGGGCCAAGGACCGGCCGACGGTTTCGACGCCCATCACGTGGGACGAAGTGGAGCTGGGCGCCAGTGGCGAGCCGCTGATCTTTGAAACCGCCGACGTTCTCGAACGAGTCGAACAATATGGTGACCTGTTCGAACCCACCCAGACCCTTGTGCAGCAGCTACCGTCGCCCAAGTGAGCAGCCCGAAAATTTACACCCGAACCGGCGACGACGGATCCACCGGCCTCTTCTATGGCGGCCGGGTACCCAAGGACTCTGCCCTGCCGATGGCCTACGGAGCAGTCGACGAAGCCCAGGCATTCCTGGGAGTGGCCCGAGCCCAGGTATCGGCGGTTGGTTCCGATGGAGGAGCAGCCGATGCAGATACCGCAGATCTTGCCGAACTCGACGCGGTGCTGAGCGGTGTCTGCAAAGACCTCTATGTTCTGATGGCTGAACTCGCCACCGATCCGCAGAACCACGACAAGCTCGAATACGGAACCTCGCGGGTAACCGCCGAGATGGCCGAGGCGCTCGAAACCCAGATCGACGACTTCAAGGCCCGGTTCGAGGCCCCATCGCATTTCGCGGTGCCGGGCCAGGATCCACTGTCGGCGGCGCTCGACGTCGCCCGCACCGTCGTGCGTCGGGCCGAACGAGCCTCGGTAGCCGCTGCGGCCGACGGATCCCACGTTCTCGTGTACCTCAACCGACTCTCCGACCTGGTGTGGACGCTGGCTCGGTGGGTCGAAGGCACCACGATTCTTGCCAAAGACGCCTGAACCGCCCCGCGCTCAAGTAGAACGAACAGAACAGAAATCTCACAAGGAAACCCCACATGGCCCTCTCGATAACCACCGCCAAGACCATCCCGGCCAGCGCGAAGATCACCGCTGTCGGCGTGTTCGAGGAATCGCTTCCCGACTACGTCGATGCCGACCTGATGAAAGCCAAGGGTTACACCGGCGCGGCCGGCCAGTATCAGACCGTCAATGGCCCCGACGGACTCGTGGCCCTGGTCGGTATGGGCAAGGCCGACGCACTCACCCTCGAAACCGTTCGCGAGTCGGGCGCCAAGATTGCCCGCTCGGCGAAGAAGCACGGTCATGTTGCCACCACCATCGTCGACGAGCTTCCCGAAGGAATCGACCAGGTCGCCGCTGCTCAGGCGTTCGCCGAAGGTCTGGCGATGGGGTCCTATACCTATACGGCCCAAAAAAGCTCTCCCGAAAAGGTCGCACTCAAGAAGGTCACCGTCGTCTCCGGCGCAGCCAAGGTCGGCAAGGCTGTTGCATTGGGCGCCGCCGTGGCCGACGGCGTGATGCTTGCCCGCGACCTGGTGAACGAGCCCGGTGGGTCGCTTACTCCACCAAAGTTTGCCGCCCAGGTGCAGCGCATGGCTCGCAAGGTTGGCCTCAAAGTAAAGGTCATGGACAAGGCCGCAATCGAAAAGGCCAAGCTTGGCGGGTTGTTGGGGGTGAACCAGGGCTCGACCCACCCGGCGCGCTTTGTTGAACTCACCTACGAACCCGAGGTAAAGGCCAAAGGAACCATTGCCTTTGTGGGCAAGGGCATCACCTTCGACGCCGGTGGTCTGTCGATCAAGACCGGCAACGGCATGATGACCATGAAGTGCGACATGGGTGGCGCGGCCGCCGTTGTCGGAGCAATGAGCGTGCTGCCGGCCTCGAAGCCGCCGGTTCGAGTACGGGCCTACCTGCCGATGACCGACAACATGCTTGGCGGCGACGCAATCCGTCCCGGTGATGTTGTGAAGTTGCGCAACGGCAAAACCATGGAGATCCTCAACACCGACGCAGAAGGTCGCATCGTGTTGGCCGACGCGCTGTCGCTGGCCAGCGAAGCCGAACCTGACGCCATCGTCGACCTCGCCACCCTCACCGGTGCGTGCATGGTTGCCCTTGGTCCCAAAATCGCCGGCCGAATGGGAAATAATGAGAACTGGATCGATCAGGTTGGCGCTGCCGCCGAGAACGCTGGCGAGCGCACGTGGCATCTGCCACTGCCTGCCGACTACCGCAAGATGTTCGACTCGTCGGTTGCCGACATCAAGAACATCGGTGGCCCCTACGGCGGCTCGCTTACCGCCGGCCTCATCCTTGAAGAGTTTGTTGGCGAGGGAATCCCGTGGGTTCACCTCGATATCGCTGGTCCCGCGTTTAGCGACTCGGCCGACAAGCTTCATCCCAAAGGCGGCACCGGCTTTGGCGTCCGCACCCTGGTTCGTCTCGCTCAGGACTTTACGAAAGTCCCGAAAAGTAAAAGCTAACCTGTCGGCATGAGCGAACTTGTTGCGGGCCAATCGTCGTTGCCTCCGGCCGACTACATTTACGAAACTCGAACCCTCTATTCCTCGCTGGGATTCGACGTGTACCGGTGGGCCGAGCGGCCCGAACCTTCGGCATTTGTGCCCATCGACAAGCCGCTGTCGGAGTGCCGGGTTGCGCTTGTTGGCTCAGGCGGCGTGTACCGCGCTGGGCAGATTGCTTTCACCACCGCCGACGACACGTCGATCCGTGTCATTGCCACCGATACGCCAACCACCGAGCTTCGCACCGCGCACTTCGCCTACGACCAAACCGATGCCCGTACCGATCCCAACGTGGTGTTCCCGCTCGACCGGCTCAACGAACTGGTGGCCGAAGGCGTCATCGGTGCGCTGACCGACAACGCCTACGCGTTCATGGGCGGCATCTACTCAACCCGTCGCCTCGAGACCGAACTGGTTCCCACTCTGCTCGAGGAGTTGCGGGCCGACGAGGTCGACCTGGTGTTGTTGGTGCCGGTTTGACCGGTGTGTCATCAGTCGGTCGGACTGATTGCCCGCCATATCGAAGCTGCCGGAATCCCCACCATCGGATTCAGTTCGGCGTACTCCATCACCGCAGCGGCCAACCCGCCTCGGTCGGTCTTGGTCGATCTTCCTCTCGGCCACACTGTCGGTGCCCCGGGTGACCCCGACGGCCAACGCACGTTGTTGGCCCAAGGTCTGGCCTTGGGACACGCAATGACCGAACCCGGAACGATCGAGTCGCTCGACTACCGCTGGATCGATGACGACTGGAAAGCGAACCCGCTGTCCTGGAGTCGCAAGGCGCAGACGTCGGGATCCTCCGGGGCCGACGCCGGCGACACGCGCACCGGGCGGTCGAAAGAGCCGGTGTATCAGTTGCCCGAAGATGCAGCCATGGCCGCCGAGCGCTCCATCGACGAGCACTGCCTGACTTGTTTGGGGTTACCCGAATAACCGGCTGGCCGGCCGAAACCTTCGACGCTGGCGAAGGCAAACAAGAAAACTGAAATTATCGGGAACTCACCCCGGGTTGTCCTCGTTGAAGACAACGGAGGGAGAGAACGTAGCCGGGTGCGGACCCGTTGGAACAGACCGCACCCGACTGTCGGCTCGTCTCCAAATCATCCCATGAGTACCGGGCGAACTCGGTACGTCAACAACGTTAGGAAACAAGACGATGGTTCAACGATACCGTTCTGCCCTGATTGCTGCTTTGGTAGCAGCAATTGTGGCGACACTGGCGGTTCCCGCCTTTGGAAGCACTGCGGCAGCGCAGGACTCACACGGGGGCGACGACGCTCCCGGCTTTGCGTTCACCGAACAACGGGCGCTGCCCGACACGGTGCGCTACGCCGTGACGATCACCAACGCCACCGGTGCACAGCCCTTCACCCCACCGGTTCTGGTTACCCACGACCGTCGGGCCGACCTGTTCACCACCGGTGAAGCAGCAAGCGCAGGCATCCAGGGTGTCGCCGAGAACGGCGACGTTCCCGGCCTGGTAGGCAGCCTTGAAGGCGCCCCTGGCGTCGGCAGCGTTACCGTCGCCGCTACCGAAGCAGGTCCGCTTCTGGGTGGCCAGTCGGTAACCGTCGAAATTGAAACCCCCAAGCAGCAGCGCCGTCTCTCGGTAGCTTCGATGCTTATCTGCACCAACGATGGATTTGTTGGCCTTGACTCGATGCGTCTGCCTCGAGTCCCCGGTCGTTCGGTGAACATTCCGCTCAACTCCTACGATGCCGGCACCGAGATCAACACCGAGCTTTTCGCTGACATGGTTCCTCCCTGTGGCGCACTCTCGGGTGTTGACTCCGGCGGCCAAGGCACCGGAGAAAGCAACCCAGCACTTGCCGAGAACGGCGTCATCACCCGGCACGCGTTCCTTACCGGCCAGGGCGACCTCGACCTTGACATCCACAACTGGGAAGACCCAGCTGCGATGATTCGTGTAACCCGCATCGACACCGCTCGGGCATACGAAGTCACCATCACCAACAACACCGAAGGTCAGCCACTGACCCCGCCGGTCGCTGTTACCCACAACCGTCGCGCCGACGTCTACACCGTTGGTGAAGAAGCCAGTGCCGGAATCCAGGGTGTTGCCGAGAACGGCGACGTCCCCGGTCTTGTTGCATCCCTCGCTGGAGCCGGTCCGATCCGTGACCTTGTTGTCGCAGCTTCGCCCGAAGGTCCGCCGCCGATCCTTCCCGGCAACGACGTGACCTTCACGATCTACACGTCACGCCGTGGTGGAAACCTCATCTCCATCGCTTCGATGCTGATCTGCACCAACGATGGATTCACCGGAATCGACTCGGTCCGTCTGCCTCGAGCACTCGGCGATGTTGTTGAGATCGGAACCCGCGGCTACGACGCCGGTACCGAGATCAACACCGAGCTCTTTGCCGACATGGTTCCTCCGTGTGGACCGCTTACCGGCGTTGACTCCGGTGGCGAGGGCGTTGGCGCCAGCAACCCGGCGCTCGCCGAGAACGGTGTCATCACCGTGCACGGTGGCATCACCGGATCCGGTGACCTCGACCCGGCCCTTCACGACTGGGACGATCCGGTCGCTTCGGTATCGATCGTACGTGTGAAGTAACACCAACTTCGACGAATATCTACGCACTTCCCGCCGCTGGTCGGGCCACTTTGGTGGCCCGACCAGCGGTCGTTTTAGGCCCGTGGGGCGTCGATTATGTCGATGTGGTTGGGGGACCACAACACGACACCCTCGGGTCGGAGCCCGACTGCCTCGATCTGCGAAACGCTGCGTCGGCCCATCGTTATCCGCATCAGTTCGAATCGGTCGATCTCGGCCTCGAGCGGGCCGCCGTTCTTCTCCACAATCACGTCCATCAGGAAGTCCCACGCAAAGTCGACAAAGCGCATGTCGGGTGTGGCGCCGATGCCGGTGGCTTGGCGGATGTCCCATTCGTGGGTCCACGCATCGATATAGAACTGGGGCATCATCTGGTCGCCCATCGCCCGGATGATGTCATCGATGGGTTGCGCGTTGCCATCCCACTCGTCGCAGATCTCGGCGACGCTCATCGTGGCCCGGTCCGCTACCTGCACATCGGCCCAGGCCTCGGTCGCCGCATCTGCGGTGTTGCCGTTGAGGATGTCGGTGGTGATGCCGGCCAGGTGGGCAAGGGTGTCCTTCACCGACCAAGCCGGGCAACATTCGGTCAACGCGTTCGCTTGTTCGTCGGTGAGCGAACGCGCCAAGTCAGTGCAGCGCGACCTGAGGTCTTGGTAGCCGTCGGCAAGTACCGAATTTGAGATCTGACTCATAGAAGCTCACCCGTTCTACGGAAAGGCGCGCTGCCGGACCCGTGGATTTGCCGAGTATACGGCGCCAGTTCGGACGGCTTGGAGTCGCAACTCGCTGTCGCTAAGGTCTTGCCCGATGTCGGAAAACGTTGGCGGAGTCGTCACGGTCCTCGCCACGATTCTGGGCGCGTTGGTACTTCCGGCCGTACTTGTGGGCGTGCTGCTGACCGACGCTGATTTGCCGGTGTTTGCGCCCAACGGCCAGACGGCACTGGTGCAGGCCGTCGATAACGCTTTTGCGCCGGTCGATGCCGAGATCGAGGCCGGGACCGAACTGGTGTGGCTCAACCGAGGACGAAACGGGCATAACATCATTCCCGAAGATCGAGACCCGGCCTGGACCTTTGAAGACGTGGCATTCGCACCCGGCGATGAGGTCTCGTACGTTTTTCAGACGCCCGGAACCTATCGCTACTACTGCAGTATTCACGGAACGTTGACCGCGGGTATGCCCGGCGTTGTTGTGGTCACCGATCCCTCCTGAGGAGACTTGTTTTGATGACGTACCTGCGCATGCTTATCGGTGCCGGCTCGGCAAGACGGCTCCGTTCAATCGTTGTGGTGTTGGTCGGGTTCGCCCTCGTCGCCTCGGCCTGCGGGGGCGCTAGCGATTCGACGGCAAGCGGTGCCGCAGAGGCCGATGTCAGCGCCGAAAGCGACGCCGAGACCGACACAGGTGACGACGATGCGGCCGATGACGCTGGCTATGCAACCCACGTGGTGCCTGACGACTTCGCCACCATCCAAGGTGCGGTCGATGCGGCGCGCCCGGGCGACCTCATCATGATTGCGCCCGGAACGTACTCCGAGGCGGTCGACGTGACCACCGACGATTTGGTGATCCGAGGAATGGACCGCAACACGGTGATCCTCGACGGCAATTTCGAACTCGAAAACGGTATCCGCGTCATCGGCGCCGACGGCGTTGCGGTCGAGAACATGACGGCTATCAACTACACCAAGAACGGGTTCTTCTGGACCTCGGATATCACCGGCTACCGAGCGTCGTACCTCACCGCAATTCGAAACGGCGACTACGGGCTATACGCCTTCGGCGCTCGCGACGGCCTTATCGAACACTCCTATGCCTCGGGCAGCCCAGACGCCGGGTTCTATATCGGCCAGTGCTACCCGTGCAACGCAGTCATCACCGATGTGATCAGTGAGTACAACGGTCTCGGTTACTCGGGCACCAACTCGGGTGGCGACCTCTACATCATCAACTCCACCTGGCGCTTCAACCGGGCGGGCATCGTTCCCAACTCGGGCAGCTACGAGGGTTGCGCTCCCGAACGCGAAACCACCATCGTTGGCAACCTCGTGTACTCCAACAGCAACCCCGAAACCGCCGCAATCGATGCGGCCCTGCTGGCCATGGGCAACGGCATCGCACTTATCGGGGGCATCGACAACCTCGCCGAACGAAACCGGGTTTGGGATCACGATGTTGCCGGAATCGCGGTTGCGCCGTTCCCCGAGGACAACCCCATCAACGGCGTGCCCGACGAGTACCCCACCGATTGCCTCGAGAACGCTATTCCGGCGTTGCCCGACGATGCCGCATCGCTGCCCGGCACCCTGTTCTGGGAAGCACAGACCAATGTTGTCCGCGAGAACGTCATCACCGATTCCCGCACCGCCGACCTCATCGTCGTGCAGCAGGCCGAGCACGGCAACCGATTCTGCGACAACGACTTTGCTACGTCGCTGCCTGCCGATCTCGAAACGTTGGCCCCCTGCGAGGGTGAGTTGCAGAACCTGGGCGGCGAAGCCTTTGTCGTGTTTCTTGGCCTTATCGAGGAGACGAGGCCGCCATCGGTCGACTACAAGCTGGTCGAGTTACCCGATCCGGGGCCTCAACCCACGATGCCTGACGCCGAAACCGCCGAACCCGAGCCAGCCCGCACGCCAGAATTTCCCGACACGACGTCGATAACGGTGCCCGACGCTCCAGAATAGACCTATGTGGTTTTTGGCCGTGCTGAGCGGCAGGCGCCGAGTCGAAGTCGGCGCAATCATCGTGCTGTTTACGTTGGTCCTGGGTGCGTGCGCCTCCGTGGGAGTCGAAACGACCGCAGGCGGCGATTCCGACCCGGCAGTCGGCAACCCCTTGGGTACGCCCATCGACCCTGACGCAATCGACCCCGATCTCCCGACCGAAGGCCCGTACCAGGCGAGCTTCCAAACAATTTGCGGCTATTCGCACTCATTGCAGGACGACCCCATCGTTTCGCCCGGCGTCCCGGGCGTGTCGCATCTGCATGACTTCTTCGGCAATGTCGATGTCGATGCCAACACCGATTACGAGAACATGTTGTCGACGGGCACCACCTGCGCGATCCAACAAGACACCGCCTCGTACTGGACGCCCGCAATGTTTCTCGATGGCGTGCCGGTGGAGCCGCTCGGATCGCTTGCGTACTACCGGGTGGCCGATGGCGTAGCGCTCGCCGATGTCGAGCCGTACCCGGCTGGATTGATGATGGTGTCGGGCGACCAAGCGGCCACCGAACCACAGGACTCACGCACCGTGGGTTGGTCGTGTGGCAACAGCCCCAACATCACCGCTGAGCCGGGCGAGTGCCCGCCCAATTCGAGCGTACGGATGCGGCTGATCTTCCCTGATTGCTGGAACGGCTCCGACCTTCGCTCGATCGACAACAGCCACGTAGCCCGCTCCGACGACAACGGTTGCCCCGACACCCACCCGGTCGTGATGCCCGAGCTCGAGTTTTCAGTGTCGTACCCACCGATCCCCGATGGTGTCGAGGTCAGGTTGGCGTCGGGTTCGGTATTGACCGCCCATGGCGATTTCTGGAACGCCTGGGATCAAGACCGCCTCACCAACGCCGTAAACCTCTGCCTCCGCCGCAACGCCTACTGCTAACGACGTATCGACACCCGTCAATCTAAATACGGTGTCTGGAACCTTATTCGTATCGATGCCCATCGATCTAAATGCGGTGTCTGGAACCGTCTTTCGTTTTGAGGGTTACTGCGGTGAGGTTGACCTTGGTGGTGAACCCTTTGAGGTTGGTTACTCCGAGTGGGGTGGTGGCGATGCTGGTGTCCATGGCGGCGACGCTGTCGACTTCGGAAACGATTTGGCCGGCTTCGGCTTGGCTGGTGAGCCTTGCGGCGAGGTTGACGACCCGGCCGTAGTAGTCGCCGCCACGCGAGATCAACTCACCGAAGGCCACGCCAGCGCGGGGGAGTGCCTGGATGTCGGCGAACGCGTCGATGAGTCCAGCGGCGATGCGAACTGCGTTGGTGGCGCTGGCGTCGATAAACATCACTTCGTCGCCGATGAGCTTCACCACCCGTCCGCCGAGGTCATTCACCACCCGGAACGACCGGTGCTCGAACTCTTGGATGAACCGATCGAGCTCGCCCGGACGCATGGTCTCGGTGCGGCTGGTGAACCCGACGATATCGACAAACCCAACCGCCATGTTCAGGTTTGATTGGTCGGTGTGGTCGGTGATCCGTGCCGCGTCGTTCCGGCGAATGGCGTTGAGAAGCTGCCGCAGGAACAGCGCTCGCATCGGAAGAAACAGGTGTTGCAAGATCGCAGCCGCTTCGTAATTTTTGTGGGCAAAGTCGACCTCGCTGGCATGGTTACGATCCAGCGCCGATGCCACATCGATACGAAAAAGCGATACGGACGCATCGGCGAGATTTTCCATCGCTGCCGCAAGGGTTCGAGTAAACGAGAGAAGTTCGTCATCGCTGAAGAAGTCCTTCGCCAGCAAGAAACCCTGGAACGATTCGATGTCGAGTTCGGTATAGCTGTCATCGGCGGCATAACCCGACGATTGGCGGAGACGATCGAATTCGTCTGGGGTGAGCCCGAGGCGTCGAATAACCTCGGCGGCCTCGAACCGGTCGCCGGGCACCAGGATCCGTTCGTTGATGTCGCGGAGCGGGTCGGAGGTGTCGAGGTTGGCGAACGTATCAGGGCCGATGTCGATCGATTCGAAGAACTCGAGCACCCGGAGTCGCTCGTCGGCGTCGGGACCCGAGGGGTCGAACAAGCCAGCATCGGCCCAGCGCTTCGAGACACCGCTTGCGCCGGACATGCGCTAGAGGCCTCGCCGAATCTCGGCGCCGTCGTACAACACATCAGCGAGTGCCTGGTTGGCGGCGGCGCGGGTGGCTAGGCCTGCGGGAGTGCAGATGCCGAATGGACGTGGAGAGATGGAGAACTCCGACGGCGGCTTCCTGCCAGCGATATGCATGACATGGTGCTGGCCGCTGGTTGGCCGCACATTGCCTCCGAGATACGCCTGCATGGCGACGCCGACCCGCCGCTGGTTTGATCGGTTGGGCTGTGACCCGTGAATCAGTCGCGGGTGATGCAGCGACATCTGCCCGGGTTGGAGTTCGAGATGAACCATGCCCGAGGTGTCGACGTCGTCGACCTGTTGGCCTCGGGTAAGGATGTTGTCGTCGCCAAAGGTGTCCGAGTGTCGCGCTTGTGAGGTGTGAGTTCCCGGCAGTACCGACACGCAACCGCTTTCGAGTGTCGATGGTGTCAGTGCCACCCAGGCCGTGACGAAGTTGTCGGGCTCAAGCGCCATGTAGTGGGCGTCCTGATGCCAGCTGACAAACGCTGATGAGCCCGGTTCTTTGATGAACAACACCGTGCTCCAGAGCGAAATGTCGTCGCCAATGAGGCTTCTGACGGCGTCGACGATGGCCGGGTGCGTGGCAAGGTCAGCCAGAAACGGGAACGCCAAGTGCGCGTTGTTGCGGTTCGAGGCATGCAGGTGGTCGGGGTAGGTCGACTCTGCGGACTCCAACTGTTTTGCAAGCGATATCGCGTCGACCAAGTCCAGAACGTCGAGCGGCGCCAGCCACCCGTCAGCGCGGTAACGCTCGACCTGTTCGGTCGTCAACCCCATAGGTGCAACCTAACCCGCCATCGGTTCTGCTTCACTTCTGGGGTGCATGACTTGGGAGAGATAAGAGGCCGCGTAGAAAAGTATTCACTTTTGCGAAAGGCCCGGAGATCTACCATTGAACAGATGAACGTTCGATCGCAACTTCGGAACTTTTGGGCGTCCCTTCGTAGCGACGAGAAGGTGAAGCGGCATCGTCATGCTGGGCATTCGCTCGCCAAGACGGTGTCGGATGCATCGACGACGGGCGGGGCCCGTGGTGGAGGCCGGGGTGCAACCGGCGTGATTACCGACATGTCCGCGAAGTCCTACGAGGCCTATTCCGACTCGTTCAAAGACGACTAACACCGAGACGCCTTTGGTGGCTTCGGGGTCACTGTTTTCGGGTCACTGTTTTCGGGTCACGGTTTGAGGTGTTGTTCCCAGGCGGTGGTTGCTGCTTGGTCGGCGGTGTCGTGGTCGAAGTTCCAGTGTTGGAGTTGGGTGCGGGCGGTTTCGAGGTCGTCGCCGTGGGTGATGAGGCCGCTGGCGAT
>CALJDK010000126.1 GCA_938023735.1 uncultured Acidimicrobiales bacterium | reverse complement strand
GGTGTCGCCGGTGTCGCCGGTGTCGCCGGAGTCGCCGAGCAGCGACACCTCTTCGTCGGCATCGAACGATGCTTCGAGCTGTTCGGGCCGACCAATATCGGAGTACGCGACGGCCATTCCGCCCACAAAGAACACGGCTACACCGGCGGCCAGCGCACTGGAGGCAACCTTGAGTCCGGGCCGCTCGCCCCGACGGAATGGCTGCTCGAGGTAGTGGAACGACAGCCAAGCAAAGGCGAAGGTCAGAACCATCCGCACCGCAAACAGTGGGTAAATCGAAAGGCCGGTCGAGGCTTCGTCGACCCACCGGAAGATCGGCCAGTGGTACAGATAGGCGCCATAGGAGATACCGCCGAGCCAACGCAGTGCCGGTGTGCTCAACGCAGACACAACCGGTCCGCTGGCTTGGGTCGATGCACAGATCAGCGCCGCAGTTACCAGCGCATACACAAAGAAGCCACCGGTGAGAAGAAAGTCGGTGCCCAGATCGAGGATGACCCAGCTCAGTACTGAAAGCGCCAGCGCCAGCGCGCCAGCAACCGCCACCATCGAGTTCGAGGTGATAAGCGCCCGCCCCTTGGGCGTGGAGAACGCTATGGCAAGCAACGCGCCGACGAGGATCTCAGCAGCCCGAACATCGGTGCCGTTGTAGATCCGGTCAAAGCCCTCCAACACGAAGGTGGAACCCACCGATGCCACAAGGCACACGGCAAGGAGACCACCAAACACCGTCTTCGACAGCTTGAACTTCGACAGCACGAGCATCGCGATGAGTGGGAAGAACACATAGAACTGCTCTTCGATGGAAAGCGACCAGAAGTGGGCGGCCGGACTCGAATCACCGCCACCAAAGAGATCCTCGTAGCCCGCGCCCTCGGGAGGAAAAGCGAAGCGCCAATTGGCCACATACACCAGGCCGGCCAGCAGATCGCCGTTGAGGCGGTCCATCACACCGGTGCCGGTGAAGTTGGCGCCTCCCTGCAAACGCTCGAGCGAATGCCAGGCAACAAAAATCAGTACGACTGCGGCCACTGCGGCGGGCATGAGTCGCCGAAATCGTCGAACCCAGAATGCTCCGAGCGCGATCTTGCCGTCGCGTGCCTGTTCAGCCAGGAGGAGTGAGGTGATGAGAAAGCCCGACAGGGTAAAGAAGGTGGAGACGCCAAGGAAGCCGCCGGACGCCCACGCGAACTCGCCGTGGAACACCAGCACCGCAGCAACTGCAAGGCCTCGGAGGCCGTCGAGGGCAGGAAAATGCGGAAAGCGCGTGAAGTCTGCCGAGGGTTCCGGTGTGGAGCTCGCTTCGGTGTTTGGGCGGTCGGTTACAGACATCGTGTATCTCGGATCGGCGGTACTAGGTGCACCTGTAGGCCTTTTGGCTCATAACTTCCACAATCTAGGCGCCGCTTGGGCCGTATTCGTGTCTTTCGAGCAATTTCGCAGCCTGGAGTGGGTTAGTAGTCGTCGGCCGATGGTCGGCGGCGCGATGACTTCACGTTCGAGCGTTGCTTCTTGGCCTTGAGGCGCCGCTCCTTGGCGCCGCGGCTGGGCTTGGTGGCCCGACGCTTGCGAGTTGTTACCCGGGCGCCGGCGACCTTGGCTCGGAGTCGCTCAAGTGCGAGTTCGCGATTGCGGTGCTGTGACCGCGTGTCGTCGACGCTCACGAGGAGTTCGTCGCCATGGCGGTCGCGAAGCGCCTGCAACTGCTCGGGCCGGAGGCCTTCGATCTCTTCGATGGGAAGGCGGGCGATGGCGCGGGTGTTGGACCGGTTGGCGTGCTGCCCTCCGGGACCCTGGCTGGTTGTAAAGGTCCAGCTGACCGAGGCGAGGGGAATCCGACACCCAGAGTCAACAACGAGATAGCTCGCCATACGTCGAGCGTACCTACCGTTCACCGAGGAACGAACGCGCCAGCAAACTCCGGACCGCATAAGCTGGCCGCCTATGGCTCATCCTGTGCTCCTCCTTCATGGCCTTGCGGGTTCCACCGCCACCACCTGGGCTAGCAACGGCTGGCTGGACCTTCTCACCGAAGGCGGCCGAACGCCGGTTGGCATCGACCTGCTCGGACACGGAACCGCTCCCAAGCCTCATGACCCGGCCGAGTACGCCAATCTTGAGGATGAGGCACTGGGCCGGGCGCCCGAGGGCACCCTCGACGCCATTGGTTTCTCGATGGGAGCCCGCACGCTGCTGTACCTGGCCGCCACCAACCCAGGCCGGTTCGACAAACTGGTCGTGAGCGGCGTGGGTGCAAACTTGTTCGACCAGGACCCAGGCCGCCATCAAGCAATCGCCGACGGCATCGGCGGCACCCCCGACGAAAGCAATCCGGTGGCCCAGTACTTTGCCGGCCTCGCCCGACAGCCCGGGGTCGACGCCGACGCGCTTCGAGCGCTGATCCAGCGCAAGTCGCCTCCGCTCACCGCCGAGATGATCCAGTCGGTCGACATTCCGGTGCTGGTGGCGCTTGGCGATGGCGACTTTGCCGGCCCAGCTACCCCTCTGCTCGAAGCGCTTCCCAATGCCACCCACGTCGAGCTCAAGCGCACCGACCATTTCGCCACACCAAAGAACTTCGACTTCATCGATGCGGCGCTCGATTTTCTCGACGCCCAGCCCTACTGAGCCAATCCCGAGCGCTAGTTCTTTAGCGCGAACACCGCGTCGGGTGGCGGCCCCCAGCGACGAAGCGCCGCGTCGCGAAGCGCATAGACCCGAGCCCTCCCCGACCAATACTCGGCGCGAGTCGACGGCCGCACCACGCCTGCCCCAAGCTGCCAAAGGGCCACCAAAGCCCGAAACGCCACCTGTCGCCGGCCGAAATGATCGGCCAGAAGAAGAAGCGTGTTTCGCTCCTTGAGGTAGTCAACGATTGGGGCCGGGGTATTGACGTGCTGGTTGTACACCCGAGCGCCACGGATAAGGCCAACTTCCCAACCGGCCGCCTTCGCCCGAAGGCCAAGGTCCGCTTCCTCACAGTAGGCAAAGTATCGCTCGTCGAAGAGTCCGATGTCGGTGAGACATTGGCGATGCGCCATCAGCAGCGTGCCGTGGGGGTAGTCGGCGGGCTCGAAGCCCTCATCGACGGTAGCCGGCGCATCGATGGTGCCAAGATAGGGCTGGACCTCGGGCGTGTAGCCGTCGCCCACGTCGGCCGACATCAGCCCGACATGGCGGTCGGCAACAGCATCGAGCATCGCAGCAATCGTGCCGTCGCCAGGGTGGGCATCGTGGGGCGCAATAACGCTCCAGTCGGACCCGTCGTCGGTCTCGAGCCACCGCTCCCAGCCTCGATTTGCACCCGGCCCAAACCCGCTGTTGCGACCTACTTCGATCAACTCGACGTCGGCGGGAAGGTTGGCCCGAAGATGTTCGAGTTCGGCGGGTCGCGAACCGTTGTCGACCACCAGAAAGCGGGTCACCTCTGGTTGGCCGCGAAACTTCTCGATGGTCTCAAGACACGGCCGACTCTGATTCCAGTGAATCAGGATGACGGTAACGGAGGTGCGGGGCACGCCCGGACTCTACGACTGTTCTCCCCGTCCCAAGCAGTCGGAGCAGTGCGCTGATTGCTGTGACCCTCAGCTGTTAGCTGTCGTCGGCCGCGCGGTATTTCGCAAGAAGTTTGCGGATGTCGTCGGGGGTTTTCGGTTCGTTCTTCGGTCGTTCGGGAACCGAAATTCCGAGCTGCGAAGGCGGTACCGACGACGAACCGTTCGGGATACGTCGAGCCACGCCCGATTTTGCCACTACCGCAGGTTCGACGGGGACATCCTCGACCCGCTCGGGAAGGTTCGCCAACAGGCTACCGAGGGCCGAATAGGTTGTCGATGAGTCGTCGTCAGAGGTGTAGGAGGTATCAACCTCGTACGTTGGGCCCGGCTCAATGTCGTCGTCATCGGAGAGCATCCGAGGCACAGCCACTGATGCTTCCGGTTCGTCAGCCTCTTCGGAGATCTCCTCAGCGTCATCGGTAGTGGAATGCCCCATCAAATCTGTGTCGTCGGCGACCAGGTCGGCCGGGCCCTCGATAGCGTCCGCAGAAGGAACCGAATCCTGTTGGTCGGAATCGATTTCGGCGGCAACCGCGCCTTTCGCGACATCAACGTCCTTCGCGATATCGACGTCTTCCTCAACATCATTGACAAGCGCATCGATGTCAGCGTCGACCTCGGCACCGATCGGGTCGTGGGTGTCGCTTTCGAGCCGACTCGACGCGTCGTCGACGGTTCGTTTGGCCCGCTTTTTCGGCCCGAAGTGCGGCGCTGGCTCCTTCTGCCGTCGATTCAAGGGGTTGAGAAGTTCGGCCCCGCTGCGTTGTTCGAGCTGGTCATCGGTAGCAGCCTCAAACGGGCTCTTGTCGTAGTCGACCATTGACAGCGGGATCTCGTCGGAATCGGCGGCCTCAAAGCTCGGCGCAAGCGTTTCCTCGACATCCTCGACAAGACCTTCGGCATCGCTCGCGGTTTCATCATCCCGGATGTCTGACGCGTTGCCGCTACCTGCAGTGTCGTCGCTATCCAACCCATCATCGTCGTCGCCGAGGCCGAAACCCTCGTCGACATCAGACACGCCGAACTCGCTCACCACGGCGCTTGGTGCCGGTACATCGCCATCGAGGTCGTACTCAAACTCGGCGACGGGCAGATCGCGATCGAAGCTGGTGGCTTCCACGAGCGGCGGTTCGTCTGGTTCGTCGACTACATGCTGCAGTTCCGCCACATCACCGTTGTCGACCCGGTCGTCAACAGATGCGAACGCCACGTTCTCTCCGACCTCGGGCATCCAGTCCTTGGGAAGAGCTGTGATGCTCTCGGCCGGCACGGTAACAAGCGCAGTAACACCGGTGGTCGGCGAGTCGGTGAAGCGCACGTCGATGCCCGACCGCTCAGCGATAGCCGAGATGGCAACGATGCCCAGCGTCCCGGCGGTCTCCGGTTTGACCTTTGAGAAGCTTGCAAGCTCGCGATTGAGACCGTCCATCTCGTCAGCATCCATCCCGAATCCTTCATCGGCGATCGACACCACCAGCGATCCACGGTCGGTGTGGTTACACATCACCTCAACGAGGGATTCCGGCGGAGAGCTGTGCAGCGCATTCTCGAGAAGCTCGGTTACCACGTGGGCCACATCAGCGGCGCAGCTTCCGTCGACGAGCACGTCGTCAACCGGCACCAGGCGCACTCGATCGACGCTGTGGGTTTCTTTCACCGCAAGTTCCACAAGCACACTGAGCGCAAGGTCCCCGAACAGCGCGGGAGAGGCCTCGCCACCCATCGCAGAGAGACTTACGACATCGCGGTCCATGCGCCGAAGACGCGTATCGAGCTGCGCAAGCTGTTCGAGCTTTGCCAGGTCGGTTTCGTCCCTGACCAGATCGTCAACGATCGCCAGTTGCTCGCTGATGCCCGTCCGGTTCCGCTCGGCGAGTGATTGGAAAACCCGGTTGATCACAAAGGTGTTGGCCGAGCGCTCCTCGTCGACGATGTATGCGGTCGACTCCTGAACCTTGTTGAAGGCCTGGGCCACACCCTGAAGATCGCCCGATACTTCCACCGGCACGATCTGCTCGCTCAGCGGAACGTGGTCTGCCTCAGAAGCGCTCATGCTTTCGGGCAGGGTTCGCTTTGCGAAGCGCAACATGTGGTCTTCAAGTTGGTGAGCCCCGGTGTTGAGCCGACGGAACACCAGCCCGCCGAACACCAGCAAGGCAAACAATCCGGCGATGCCAGCGGCCAGAGCGGCCGACGTCGGAAACGCGTTGGCGACCGGAACTTCAGCAAGACCTGCGAGAGCCTGAACCCGCGCAACTTCTGCAATAGCTCGCTGCCGCTCGAGATGACCATCGGTCCACTGACCAATCGTCACCGGGTCGCCAGCGATCAGGGCTGCATGCAGATCCGACGTATCGGCGAGCACCGATCTGAGCGCCTCGGAACCGGGCGGCAGAGATCCATCGAGCATGGTGCTGTTCAACGCGGCCATACCGTCGATACGGGTTCGCTGCGCCTTGGCTGCCGTTGTGAGCGTGGCCACGCCAGAGCCCTGCACGGCCAATGACGCATCCGACCTGGCAGCGAGGACAAGCTCGGCAACGCCGTCGACTCCCGGACTAGTATCCACTGCCTCCTGGCGAACTGCGTCGGCAAGCTGCAGGAGCTCGTCGGCTTCAGGCACATCTCGGCCCTCGTCGACGATGCGCACGGCTTCGAGTTGCGCCTCGACCTGCCCGGATGCGGTACCCGCGCTCGACCAGCGATCGAGGAGTTCGTCGGTTCGGGCGCGTCGGTCGACGAGCGCGGTTCGGCTCGCGTTGCCATCGGCAACCTCAAGTTGGGCGGCAAGAATCGCCTCGGCATGAAGCGACTCGGCAAGGTCGACGCTCTGCGGCCAAACATTGGCCTCGACAACCGGCGTGGCCGGCGAGAACGTCAGTACGAGCGCACCGATCGTCAGCAGCGCAACAAGTGGGCAGAGCAATGCCCCGAGGAGCAAGGCCCGCGTAGACACTCCCTTGAGCACAACAATCCACCACTCGAGATCGACAACCAGAACGATCGCCTGAAATTGCAGCGATCTCGGACCAGAGGCCCACTAGTCATATCGCCGATTTTCGAGAAATCTTGAGTGGCGAGCGCCGACTATCGCTGTGGTGTCATGGTGGGTGTTACCGGCGATGGCAGCAGTGTCGACCCCATCAGCGCTTCATCCACCGCCGCGGCGCACGAACGTCCCTCGGCAATTGCCCAAACGATCAACGACTGACCGCGCCCGGAATCGCCGCAGACAAACACACCATCGACCGAGCTCTGCCAGCCATCGGAGCGAGCGATGTTGCCGCGATCGGTGAGCTCACAACCGAGTCCGTCAAGAAGTTCATTCTTCTCCGGGCCCAGGAATCCCATTGCAAGCAGTACCAACTGGGCGGGGAAGTCCTGTTCGGTACCGGCAACCGGCTCAAACGACATCCGACCATCGGTGAAGGTTTGCTCCACCCGAACGGTGCGCAGCGCCGACACGTTGCCATCGGCGTCGCCGACGAACTCCAACGTGTTGATCGCGAACTCTCGTTCGCCACCTTCCTCATGGGCCGACGAAACCCGGTACTTCAGTGGCCACAGCGGCCATGGAGTCGACTCGGAGCGCTCTTCGGGAGGCCGCGGCATGATCTCGAACTGGTGGATCGAAGCGGCACCGTGGCGGTGCGAGGTGCCGAGGCAATCCGCTCCAGTATCGCCTCCGCCGATGATGACGACGTCTTTGTTTGCCGCCGAGAAGGGGTGTTCATCAAGGTCACCGTTGGCCACCTTGTTGGCGGGCGGCAGAAACTCCATCGCCTGGTAGATCCCGCCGAGTTCGCGTCCCGCGATCGGAAGGTCTCGCCACGCCGTCGCGCCTCCGGCCAGAACCACTGCGTCGTAATCGGCCTTCAGCTGATCTGCGGAGATGTCGACACCGACGTTGGTGTTGGGGCGGAACGTCGTGCCTTCGGCTTCCATCTGAGCCAACCGACGATCGAGCACGTCCTTTTGCATCTTGAACTCGGGAATCCCGTAGCGCAGGAGGCCACCGATCTTCTCAGCCCGTTCAAAGACCACCACGTCGTGACCGGACCGCGTAAGTTGCTGCGCAACCGCAAGACCCGCAGGTCCTGAACCAACCACGGCCACACTCTTGCCGGTCTTGACGGTTGGAATCTCGGGGGTCACCCATCCTTCGCGCCACGCCCGTTCGATGATCTCGACCTCGACCTGTTTGATCGAAACCGGATCGTCGCTGATTCCGAGCACGCACGACCCCTCGCAAGGTGCCGGGCAAAGACGTCCGGTGAACTCGGGAAAGTTGTTGGTGGCATGCAAACGATCGATGGCTTCACGCCACTGATCGCGATACACCAAATCGTTCCAGTCCGGAATCAGGTTGCCGAGCGGGCAGCCGTTGTTGCAAAACGGAATGCCGCAGTCCATGCATCGGGCGGCCTGCACCTTCAGCTTGCTTTCGGGGAAGTCCTCGTAGACCTCGTTCCAGTCGAGCAGTCGCTCGGGTACTGGTCGGCGGGTGGGATGTTCTCTGTCGTGTTTCAGGAATCCTCGTGCGTCACCCATGGTTCATCCTCTCGCCGCGGCCATGACGGCTTCGGTTTCATCAGTGCCCGCTTCGCGAGCCAAGTCGATTGCTTCCAAGACCCGCCGGTAGTCGCGTGGCATCACCTTTGCGAAGGCCGCAGCCTGGGTTACCGGCCACGCTTCGAGCAGGCGTCCCGCAACGATGGATCCCGTGTACGCCTGGTGCCGGGTGAGCACGTCGTGAAGAAATGCCTCGTCGTCGGCGCTTGGAGTCTCGATGTCGACCATCTCGTCGTTCAGACGGCCGGCAAGTTTGCCGTCGGGGTCATACACAAACGCCACTCCACCCGACATACCGGCGCCGAAGTTACGGCCGGTCTCGCCCAGAATCACGGCGCGACCGCCGGTCATGTACTCACAACCATGGTCGCCAATACCTTCGACCACAGCCAGAGCGCCCGAGTTCCGTACACAGAACCGCTCGCCGACTCGACCTCGCAGGAAGGCCTCGCCACTGGTGGCGCCGTAGAGAATCACGTTGCCGGCGATGACATTTTCGTGGCAGACAAAGTCGGGGTGACCATCGACCGGCGGTCGAACCGACAGGCGCCCGCCCGACAAACCCTTGCCGACAAAGTCGTTGGCATCACCTTCGAGGTGTAGCGAGATGCCCCGGGGCACAAATGCTCCGAAGCTGTTTCCAGCCGAGCCGGTGAACCGCACACTGATGGTGTCGTCGGGCAGTCCGTCGGCACCGTACGCCTTCGTGACCTCATGGCCAAGCATGGTGCCAACGGTTCGGTTCTCGTTGGTGATCGGCGTATCAATCTCGACTGCGGTACCCGATTCGAGAGCCGGCGCCGAGGCAGCGATGAGTTTCTGATCGAGTGCCTTTTCGAGTCCGTGGTCCTGACCGAATTTCTGGAACCGGTAGGAACCTTCGGGGATAGGTGGCGCATAGAGGATCGGCGACAGGTCGAGCCCATCGGCCTTCCAGTGTTCAATAGCGAGACCCGTGTCGAGCGTGCCGACCTGACCAATCGCTTCTTCGATCGAACGGAATCCAAGTTCCGCCAGAATCTCTCGTACCTCTTCGGCGATGAACTCGAAGAAGTTCTCGACAAACTCGGGCTTGCCGGTGAACTTCTTGCGAAGCTCAGGATCTTGTGTGGCGACGCCCACAGGGCACGTATCGAGATGACAAACCCGCATCATCACACAGCCCATCACCACCAGCGGCGCAGTAGCGAAGCCAAACTCGTCGCCGCCAAGCAGCGCCGCGATGACGACGTCGCGGCCGGTCTTGAGCTGGCCATCGACCTGCACCGAAATGCGGTCGCGGAGGCCATTGAGCAGAAGCGTTTGTTGGGTCTCGGCCAAACCGATTTCCCACGGCGCCCCGGCATGCTTCACCGAAGTAAGCGGCGAGGCGCCAGTTCCGCCGTCGAAACCAGAGATCAGCACCGCGTCGGCGTGAGCCTTGGAGACACCAGCGGCCACGGTGCCCACACCAAGCTCGGCCACAAGCTTCACGTGCACCCGGGCCGACGGGTTCGCGTTCTTTAGGTCGTGAATGAGCTGCGCGAGATCTTCGATGGAGTAGATGTCGTGATGGGGCGGCGGCGAAATGAGACCAACGCCCGGAGTGCTATGGCGCACCTCGGCAATCCATGGCCACACCTTGTGGGCCGGCAGCTGCCCACCCTCCCCTGGCTTCGCGCCCTGGGCCATCTTGATTTGAATGTCGTCAGCGTTGGTGAGGTAGTTGCTGGTGACACCGAAGCGCCCCGAGGCCACCTGTTTGATCGACGACCGGCGAAGGTCGCCGTTTTCATCGGGCACGAAGCGGCGCGGATCTTCGCCACCTTCGCCCGTGTTTGACTTCCCGCCAATGTTGTTCATGGCGATGGCCAGCGTCTCGTGCGCTTCGGCCGAAATCGAGCCGTACGACATGGCGCCAGTTGCGAACCGTTTGATGATTTCGCTGGCCGGTTCGACCTCGTCGAGCGGAACCGTGGGGCGCAGATCCTTGCGGAACGAGAACAGGCCGCGGAGCGTGGCCAGGTCCACCGCCTGGTCGTTGACCTTCTGGGTGTATTCGCGGAACACGTCGAACCGCTTCTCGCGAGTGGCGTGTTGCAGCTTGAAGACGGTGTCGGGGTTGAACAGATGATGTTCGCCCTCGCGTCGCCACTGGTACTCGCCGCCCACTTCGAGCGTGCGGTGTGCTCGCTGAGTAGCCACCCGAGGGAACGCTGTCTCGTGACGACTCGCCACCTCGGCGGCGATGACATCGAGGCCTACACCACCGAGACGGCTTGCGCAGCCGACAAAGTAGCTGTCGACGATGTCGGCGTTCAGGCCAATCGCTTCGAAGATCTGCGCCCCGGTGTAGGACGCAACCGTCGAGATGCCCATCTTCGACATGACCTTCAGCAGGCCCTTGTCGGTGGCCTTCACATACGTGCGGTGAAGTTCATGTGCGGTGGTTTCGGGGTCAAGACCCGACAGCGACTCGGCCGCCATCTGGTCGAGGGTTTCGTACGCCAGATACGGACAAACCGCCGATGCGCCGAAACCGATCAACAACGCCAGGTGATGCACCTCGCGGGCATCACCAGCTTCGGTGATGAGCCCGACCTGGTTGCGCGACTTCTGGTCGATGAGCCGGTGATGCACCGCAGCGGTCGACAGCAGCGACGGGATCGGCGCCAGCGACTCGGTTGCGCCCCGGTCGCTGAGGACGATCATGGTGGCACCGTTCACGACTGCGGCTACCGCTTCGTCTTGGACCCGCTCGAGAGCCACTTCGATGCCCGCCCCACCGTCACCCACCTCGTAGAGCGTCGAAATAACCACGGTCGACATGTCTTCGATGCCGCCCGGACCATCGATGCCGATGAGCCGATCGAGTTCGTCGAGCGTGATGATGGGATGCGGAAGGAAGATCTGGCGGCAGGACTTTTCGGTCAGATCGAACAGGTTCCCCTCGGGGCCCAGCTTGGTGAACACCGACGTCACAAGCTCTTCGCGAATCGCATCGAGCGGTGGGTTGGTGACCTGGGCGAACAACTGCTTGAAGTAGTCAAAGATCAGCCGGGGACGCTTGGAAAGCACGGCGATGGGGGTATCGGTTCCCATCGACCCAATGGCTTCTTTGCCGTCGCGACCCATGGGAGCCAGCAACAGTTTGAGCTCTTCGTGGGTGTAGCCAAAGACCTGTTGTTGCTGCACGAGCGAGCCTTCGTCAGTGCGAACGGTTTCGCGCTGGGGGAGGTCGGCGATGTCGATGAGGTTGCGTTGGAGCCACTCGCCGTATGGGCGGGCGCTCGACAAGGTGGCCTTGATTTCGTCGTCGCGAATAATGCGACCTTCGGTGGTGTCGATGAAGAACATCCGGCCCGGCTGCAGGCGGCCCTTTTCGATGATGGTGGACTGATCGATTTCGACCACCCCGACCTCGCTGGCCATTACGACCATGCCGTCTTCGGTCACCCAGTAGCGCGATGGGCGCAGTCCGTTGCGGTCGAGCACGGCGCCAATGACTTCGCCATCGGTGAACGCAATCGACGCCGGACCGTCCCATGGTTCCATGAGCGACGCGTGGTACTTGTAGAACGCCCGACGCTCATCAGACATCGACTCGTGATGCTCCCATGGCTCGGGGATCATCATCAGCACGGCTTCCTGCAACGAGTAGCCGCCCATGTAGAGCATTTCGAGTGCTTCATCGAAGCTTGCGGTATCGCTGGCCCCGGGGGTACACACCGGGAAGACCCGCTCGATATCGCCGGGCAGAAGATCGGTAGACATCTCCGATTCGCGGGTACGCATCCAGTTGCGGTTTCCCTGCACCGTGTTGATCTCGCCGTTGTGGGCCACGAACCGATACGGGTGAGCAAGCGGCCACGACGGGAACGTGTTGGTACTGAAGCGACTGTGCACCAGCGCCAGTGCCGAGGTGACACGCTCGTCGAGAAGTTCGGGGTAGAAGGCTGCCAACTGCGGTGTGGTGAGCATGCCCTTGTACACCACGGTTCGCGAGCTGAGTGACGGGAAGTACACGCCGTCGTGCAACTCACTCATGCCGCCCATGGCTTCGCTGCTGTCATCGTCGTCGCTACCAACGGCGAGGTGAATTTCGTGTTCGATGCGCTTGCGAAGAATGAAGGCGCGTCGATCGAGATCAATTCCCGACAGCGATTGGTCGGGCGTGGTGAGAAATAGCTGTTTGAAGATCGGCATGGTCGACAGCGCTGACCGGCCGAGCGATGACGCATCGGTGATGACATCGCGCCAGCCGAGAACGACAAGATCTTCGTCGGCGGCGAGCTTTTCGATCTCCGCGATTGCCGCATACGCAATGGTGGTGGATTGGGGGAGAAAGGCGATACCGGCGGCGTAGTGCCCGGCCGGCGGCAGCTCGAAATCGACGACGTCGCGATAGAACTCGTCGGGGATCTGGATGGTAATGCCGGCGCCGTCGCCGGTGTTTACCTCGGCACCCGATGCCCCGCGGTGCTCCAGGGCGCAGAGTGCGCCGATGCCTTTGGCCACAATGTCGTGGCTCTTTCGGCCATGGATATCGCAGACAAAGTTGAGGCCGCAGGCGTCGTGTTCGTGACGTGGGTCGTACAGGCCCTGTGCGGGCGGAAGATCGGTGTTCGTCCGGGCGACCTGTGCAGATGAGATCGTTGAACGTGGCGAGCCAGCCGCGGATGCGGTGCTCGGCGCCGGTGATTCGGCGGACATAAATACTCCTCGGAGTCGAGAATCGTTACCGAATCGCCGTTGATTCGATGCGGTTTCGGCTGGGATACGGATCGGCGCTGATTCCGTGGTCGCCGCAACATCGTTGTTGCGCTGGCCCTGCTGCAACCAAGCGGTAGCAGTGACCTGGGCTCGATCCAGACAGCCCCGCCTGAGATGTCAGTCGAAGGATGCCTGCGTGCCGTAACCCGTGGCGAAGTCCCAATACTACCAGTGGTACCCCAACGAGACGGCAACGGACCACGAATTTGCCAAACCCACACCCCCAGAACCCCGGAACCCGGAGAACCCCGGTGCCTGGAACCTTTCGGCCTCCGGGTACCTGGAACCTTTGAGCCTTCTAGTACCTGGAACCTCTCGGTCTCCTAGTACCTGGAACCTTTGGGCGCTGAGGTACCTGGCACCATTTGGGGCGTTTGGTGCCAGGTACGTGTCGGGTTTTTTACGCTTTTGTGATTGAAGGTTGGGATGTTGGTTTTTTTCGGCTTTTGTGTAGCCTTCTTGAAATGCAGGAAAAATACGACATTCAGCGGGACAGGATTCTTGTTCGGTCGGGTCCGTCGTTCGCCGACGCTCTCGCTGCTGCTCGTCGATCGACCGACATCACCCAAGCCGCGATGGCTGAACGGCTCAACTGCAGCCGAGACACCATCACCAACCTCGAATCTGGACGCTCACGCCAACTCGAACGACTCGCCCGCTTTGTGCGGTTCTGCGGCTACGACATCGTCTTGGTTCCCCGCGAAACCGCCACACCTGCGGCCTCGACTCGACAACTATGAATCCGCAAACCGCCGAACGGCTGGCGATTTGGCTCGACGGCACCCACGTGGCCGACCTGCTTCGCGACCCACGCGCATCTCACAAGCCGTACGGCCTGCAGTACACCGAAGCAATCACCGACACACTCGACACCGGAGCACTCTGCCTTTCGGCAAGCTTGCCCGTTTCTCGCCGCCTACTCGTGAGCAAACCCAAAGGCGGCGCGAACCGAACCGGCCCCGTTGACCACTGGGTTGCCGCGCTACTTCCTGAAGGCGACGCGCTTGCGATTATGGAGAACAACGCCGGCCTGGCCCGAGGCGACACCTTCGGCTTCCTTCGCCGATTTGGCCACGACTGCGCTGGCGCGGTGGCCTTTCTTCCCCCTGGTGAAACACCTGACACCAGGTCGCTTCCGGCCGCCGAGCAAGTTGACCTTGCCGAGGCCATCAACCAACTCCCCTACTACCCGATCGCCGGCTACGAACACGACGATGGTCTTTCACTAGGCGGATTCCAGGCCAAGCTCCTGCTCACCCTCGACACCACCCCCGAGGCCTTCCCAAACACAGCCACGGAGAACCCTGAACCCCCGGTTGACCCGAGTGCCGACAACCGCCGGTGGATCAAGCCTCGCCTCAATGCGCCCTCCACCCATATTTGCAAGCCTGATCCCGTCGAAGGAACCACCGTTGGCCTAGTAATCTCCGAAGCCGTTGCCATGCATGCACTCCGCCACGCAGGCATCGACGCGGCCCAAACGGACCTGCTCGATATCGAGGGTCGTCCGGTGTTGCTAGCAACCCGGTTCGACCGCGAAACCGACGGAACGGCTATCACCCGGCTGCATCAAGAGAGCTTCTGCCAGGCAGTGGGCGTAGCCCCCACCGATCGCTTCCAACGTTTCGGCGGACCGACCTATGCACAGCTCGCCGAACTACTCTTGAGTCACGGACTCGACCCCGACACCGAGCAGCAGGCACTACTTGCACAGGTCACCGCAACGGTTGCGGTCGGCAATACCGATGCCCACGGCTGCAACTACGGACTCTTGCTACGCGACGGGAGCGCTCGACTCACCCCGGCATACGACGTAGCCAACACCACGGCCTTCTTGCCGCGCCGTGCCGAAGGGCATCGCATCGCGATCTTCCCCGACGACAAGGATCGCCTGCTCTACGTGGGCCGCAAGTCGCTGATCGCCGAGGCATCGCGCTGGGGGCTTCCGACGAAGGTTGCCTCGGCTGTGGTTGAGCAGACCATCGCAGGGGTTCTCGATGGCATCGCTGATGCTGCGAACCACTACAGCAAGTGGATCGACTCCGCCGACCCGACACGCCGAACCAACGCCGAGCAAGCCGTCGAGCAGATGAACAGCCATGCCACCCGCCTGGCAGCGACGTCTGAGACGCCCTGACCCTTCGCCGCCACGCTCCCGAACCACCAACACTCTCGTACCCACACTCTTGACCGATTGAGAAAAACCATCATGACGAACGACGACATGACCTCCGACGAACCCACCTATACCCCTGACCTCGACGTGGCACGCAACATGTGCCGCTTTATCGATGCTTCGCCAACGCCGTTTCACGTCGTGCAGAACGCGGTTGCAAAGCTCCAGGACGCTGGCTTCAAACCCCACGCGGAAACCGCTGCATGGCCTGGCGCTGGGCGTTGGTACATCGAGCGAGGCGGCGCACTCGTTGCCTGGTGCGACCAGACCGCTGCGGGCGACGATCTCCCCGCTACTGCCCCCTTCACCATCGTGGGCGCCCATACCGACAGTCCCAATTTGCGGCTCAAGCCTCAGCCCGACCTGGGAAAAGCAAACATGAAGCAGTTGGGTGTGGAGATCTACGGCGGAGTGCTTCGCAACTCGTGGCTCGACCGTGACCTCGGCCTCGCTGGAAGAGTCACCGTTCGGACCGGCGACACTACCGCCGAGCAGCTCATCCTTATCGACGAGCCCATTGCCAGACTCCCCCAGCTCGCAATCCATCTCGACCACGGCGTCAACGACGGACTCAAGCTCAACGCCCAAACCAACATGGCTCCGGTATGGGGTATTGGCGGTTCCACCGGGGGCGACTTTGTCGCCTACCTCGCCGAGAAACTCGATGTCGAAGCATCCGACCTGGTCTCGTGGGACCTGATGTTCCATGACACTGCACCGAGCCAGCTCACCGGCAGTGAAACCGAGTTCGTGTCGGCGCCGCGCCTCGACAATCAGCTGTCGTGCTTCGTCGCACTCGACGCGCTAATCGAAACCGTTGCCGACGCAACCGACCGATCGAGTGTGTCGATGATTGCCCTATTCGACCACGAAGAGGTTGGGTCCACGTCGGCGTCGGGCGCAGCGTCACCGTTGCTCCGCAGCATCATCGAGCGCAGCGTCGGCGGGCGAGACGGCTCCGTCGACGAGGTTCACCGGTCGCTCGCAACATCGCT